>CAMZFG010000070.1 GCA_947306035.1 uncultured Clostridia bacterium
GGCGGCTTTTTTTGTACAAGGCGAAAAAACTTTTGAAAAACGTAAGGATTTTTTCTTTCTCGTGCGTATAAGAAGTGAAGGGGTCAGACGTGGCTCTTTCGGAGAGGAGAGAACGATGGACAACGGCGCCTGCAGCTACCGCCGTTTCCTTGACGGGGACGAACGTGCTTTTGACGAGATCGTCGAGTCGCTGTTTCGCGGCTTGGTGTTTTTTGTCGACCGCATCGTTCACGATACGCACGCCGCGGAGGATATCGCGATGGATACCCTGGCGGATCTGATCGTCTACCGTCACCGCTACAATTTCAAAGTTTCACTCAAGACCTACGTCTACATGGTGGGCCGTCACCGGGCGCTCGACTATCTGCGCCGCCGACGAGCCCGGCCGGTCACGGTGCTTGAGGGCGAAGAGGACATCCCCGACGATGGGGAGACCCCGGAACAAGCCGTGCTGAACAGCGAGCGCAGGCGCATCGTCGCCGCCGCGCTGGCTGACCTGAACGAAGATATGCGCGAAGCGATACATCTGGTCTACTTTGAAGATATGACCTACGACGAGGCCGCCGTGGTCATGAAAAAGAGCAAAAAGCAGATCGACAATCTCTTGTACCGCGCCAAACAGGCCTTGCGCGACAAACTGGGGGAGGAGGGGAAATGGTTGCTGTGAAAAATCTGAACGTATACAAAGAGGAAATTTTCCGCCGCGGCGAGGAGCGCCTGCAAAAAAGAAAACGCGTCAGACGCCGCGTGCTGTTCATGTGCCTGCCGCTGCTCTTGTGCGGCGTTATCGTCGGCACGGTCGTGCTGCGCCCCTACCTGCTCGGCCGGGGCGCGGTCGAAACGCCGGACGACGGAGAGATGGTGCTGGTGCCGGGTACGGTGCAGAAGCCGGCGCGCCTGATCACCATTCGCTCTGAAAAAGAGGGCATCATGCCCCTGGATATCGTCGATCTGATGGCCGACATCATGCGCATGGAACGAACGGAATCGGTCGACACGGCGGCGGGGCACGCGGCCGCGGTCGATTTTTCGGTGCGGCTGTTGCAGGCGCTGACCGAGGACGGGGAAAACACGCTGATCGCGCCGCTTTCCGTGCTGATGGCGCTCGGCATGATCGCCAACGGCGCCGCGGGCGAAACGAAAGCGGAAATGCAGACCACGCTCGGCCTGCCGCTTGACACGTGGAACGCGTATATGATCGCCGCCCGCACGCTGTTCGCCTCGACGGACGACGTGACGTTCGAGACCTTCAATTCGCTGTGGATCGACGGGCGCGAAGATTTTGCCGTCGACGCCGATTTTCTGCAAACGGGCGTCGATTGCTACGGCGCCGACGCCTATTGGGTGCCGACCGGGCGGTCGATGGCAGAGGCGATCAACGACTGGGTCAGCGAAAAAACGCGCGGCCGCATCACCGACATGGCCAACGAGGCGGACGACCGCATGCTGCTGTCACTGATCAGCGCGCTGTATTTCGAGACCGACTGGGAGACGGAGTGGCTCTCGGTGGAGAACGCGACCTTTACCTGCGCGGACGGTACCGAAAAAGCGGTCGACATGATGATCGGCGCAGCGACGGAACGGTTCTCGAACGACGACGGCACGATCACGGGATTTGTCAAGTATTACCGCGGCGGCGAGTACGCCTTTGCGGCGCTGGTGCCGTGCGGCAGCGGGCGCGTGGAGCAGTTTTTGCAAACGCTGACGGGCGAAGCGTTGGCCGATTTGTGGCAAAACCGCTGTCATCTCGACGAGCCGTTTGTGGTCGGTTTGCCAAAATTCGCGCAGACCTGCGACCTTTCGCTCAAAAACGCGCTGTCGGCCATGGGCATGCCGCTGGTGTTCGACCGTGACAACGCCGACTTTTCGGCTCTCGGCCAATTCGGCGACGACAGCCGGCGCGGCACGCACGAGATTGGTGACGTCCGACAAAAGACCACGCTGGCGGCTGACGTCAACGGCGAGGTCGGCGGCGCCGGCCCGCACGCCGGACTTTTCGACAGCGTCGAACCAAGCGTCATACTCAACAGCCCGTTCCTTTATATGATCGTTCACGTCGAAAGCGGCGTGCCCGTCTTTATCGGAACGATGGCGGATCCCACGGTCTGAAAGACCGGCCAATGCCACGCGTGTGCGTGAGGGCGGAACTTTTTGAGTGCTGCACGCCGCACGAAAATCGTCGCTTTATATGAATAAAGCGTAAATTGACTTTGTCTTTTTATGCAGTTTTATTGACAAACGAGAATTTGATATATATACTGAAATCGGAGACGTCGGACGAACGACGCCCGCGAAAAGGAGGAAACGGTCATGAAACGAGAACGTACGTGTGAACGACGAATGCGCCCGAAACCGGCGAGGCACTTGCTGCTGCGGGCCTGCCTGTCGCTTCTGCTTTGCGGCGCGCTGCTGACCTCTGCCGCCTGCGGCAAACAGACAGACAGCGGCACGACCGCGGCGGGCGAGCAAACGGGAAAGACGGCCATGGATACGCGCGTCGTCAACCTGATGGCGGGCTTCACCGCGGGAGAACGGACGGAAACGGTCGATATGGCGGCAGGCAACGCCGCCGTGAACGATTTTTCCGTGCGGCTGCTGCAGGCCGGTTTTGAAAGCGGCAAAAACGTGCAGTTCGCGCCCTTTTCGGTGTGGCAGGTCATGGCCATGGCCGCCAACGGCGCCGGGGGAGAGACGCTGACGCAGATCGAGGATACGCTGGGTCTGCCGCTTGCGGATATGAACGCTTACGTCAGCCGGTATCGCGCGTCGTACGGCAGCCGTGCTTTGAGAGAGGCCAACGCGCTTTGGCTGACCGGCAGCGACCGTTTTTCGCCGAACGCCGGCTTTTTGCAGACTAACGCCGATTGCTACGGTGCCGACGCGTATCGCGTGCCGACCGACGTTTCGGTATGCGACGCGGTCAACGCGTGGGTCAACGACAGGACGAACGGCAAGATCCCGCAACTTTTGAAGAGCGCGCCGGACGGCCCTGAGTGGCTGTATCTGGTGAACGCCCTGTATTTTGAGGCGACGTGGCAAGAACCGTTCAGCCCCGACGACACGCGCGCGCAGTCCTTCACCTGCGAAGACGGCACCGTCAGAACGGTGGATATGATGAGCAGCGCGGAGAGAAAAAAAGAGACCGTGATCCGCACGGCAGACGCGGTCGGCTTTATCAAGCCCTACGCCAACTGCCACTATGCCTTCGCCGCCCTGATGCCGACGGAGACGACCGTGTCGGAGTACGTGGCCGCCCTGACCGGCGAAAAACTGTCGACGGCATTGAGAAACGCCACCGGCACAGGCCCTGTCTGCATGCCGAAATTCACCGCGACCTACGCGACCGATCTGAAAAACGCGCTTGTCGCCATGGGCATGCCGAATGCCTTTGACCGCGCCGCGGCCGACTTTTCGGGCATCGGCGACTTCGGCGGCAGAAACGGCCACGAGATCGATCAGGTCGCTCATCAGGTGACCGTGACCGTCGACGAGTCCGGCACCACGGCGGCGGCCGGCACGGCGGCCGGTATGCTCGACAGCGCCCCGCAGCCCGTCGTTCTCGACCACCCCTTCGTGTATTTCATCTACAACACCTACACGAGAACGCCCGTTTTCATCGGCGTCATGGCGGACCCGACGCTCTGAAAATAAACAAAAAAACGCCCCGTTACGGGGCGTTTTTTATATCGGTATCAGGCAAGGATCTCCAGTTTGCAGCCGTCGGCGCCCTTGGCGAGCGTGACGTCCAGAAACCACGCGTTCGGCAGGTGGCCGCGGTCGAGTTCCGACGCCTCATCGTTGATGGGCGTCACCGTCTTTTTCTCGATCTTGCCCGTCAGTTTGCAGGCAAAGTCGCCCGCCGTAAAGCCCTCGTCCGTGAGGGTCGGCTCGGCCAACAGCAGGTAACGCTCCGTCACGGGCGCCGCCCCCCGCCAGTCAAAGCGGTCTTCCACGGTGATCCCTTTCTCCGTGACGGTAAAGGTGCGGGTCAAAGACCGCAGATCGTCCGAGGGGGCATAGGCCCCGGCAAAGCCGAACGAAAAGGCGTTCTCCTCGTACCGCAGGTGGTCGGCGGCGTGCGCCGCTCCCTCTTGCTCTGAAAGATCGCCGAAGAAGGGAACGGAATGCCCGCGGGAAGAACAGGTGAGAAACTCGTACCGTTCCGCGGTAAAATACTGCCGGCAATAGATGCCCGCGCCGAGATCGCCGAACACCTGACGCCCGTCCTTTGCCACGATGAACGTGCCGACGTCGTTGTGGTTGTGCGGCTCGTTGTTGTTGCCCGCTTTGGCGGCAAAGCCGAACGCGGGGTTCTTGACGATCCACCACCCGGCGTCTTTGGCGGCGTACACGGTGCGCTCCGGCACCTCGTCCACGCCGAAGTCGGGGTCGAACCACACCAGCGTGCGGGTGTCCAGGCAAAAGCGGGCGCAGCCCGCGGCCAGATGCGGCGGCGGGGGCGGGAGCAAGGCGACCGCCTCGCCGTACTCACGGCGCAGAAAGTGCATTTTGTCGATCTCCGGCTCGCCCGTCCGCCCGCTGTCCGAAAAACTGACGGTCACGCGGCCGGAGAGAAACATTTTTTGCGCAAAGGCGGCAATGGCTTTGACTTTCGGCAGTTTGAAGTAATCGTATCTGCCCTCGGTGACAAAGCGCTCGAGGTCGGCGTAGCAGAGAAAATAGCCATAGCCGTAACCCCAGTAACTGAGGCCTTCCACGCAGAAGCCGTCCTCGCCGAACCCGGAGAGAAAGCAGTCCATAGTGGCGCGAAAACGGGGCAGCAGCTGCATGAAAATATCGGGGCGGAAGCACCACGTCGCCACCGCGACCGAGCCGCAGCAGACGGCGGCCCAGTTGTTGGCGGCCGTCAGCCACCAGAACCGGCGACCCGCGCAGTAGGGGTCGAGGATGCGGCGCTGCGTCTCTTTGCGGATCAGTTTGCGGATCAGGGGCGACAGGCGCTCGCCGAGCAAAAACTCGATCTCGCCGAGGGCCGAGCCCGTTTCGCAGGCGAACAGGTCGAGGTGGTCGGGGATATCCTCGGTGACGTTCGGCTGATGCGCCGGCAGACACCAGGTGTACTCGCAGATAATGGCGTAGAGAATGTCCTCAAGGCGCGTCAGATACGCGGGCTCGTCGGGGTAGATCAGCGCCAGCAGCGCCGCGTCGTTGAGTATGCGGCGGCGCAGAAAATACTGCCCCTCGTACACGCCGCGGTTGCCGGTCTCAAAATACAGCCGGTAGTCGCTGAACGAAAGGTTCGGAATGGGGCAGGAACCCAGCGTTTTCCACTTTTCAAGCAAGTCGTTCCGATAGGGGGCGTAGGCCTCCCCCGTGCGCACTTTCTCCCAGAAAGCGGGGTCGTTCGCGATCTCAAAATAACTTTTCTGCCGCTGCATAAGCGTGCTCCTTTATCCTATAAAATAGCCGAAAACAATACCCGTTACGGGGCTTATTTATCGAATAACTGTCCGGGCAGTTTTTGCTTGACCTTTTTCGGGAACAGCGCGTCAAACGCCGCCACTTCCTCGTCGTCCACGTAGTAGCCCCGCGGGGTCTGATACACGCCGGTCACGCCGGTCAGGTACCCCGGCCGCAGTTCGCGGCAGAGAAAGAACGAGGCGTCCGCGCCCTCGGGCAGGTCGTGGTAGCGAATGCCGAACTTGGCGGCGTAGTCAAAACCGCATTTGCCGTAAAAGCGGATGTTGCCCTCAAACAGCACCGCGCCAAAGCCCATGGCGGCGGCTTTTTCAAGGGAATAGTCCAGCAGATATTTGCCGTACCCCTGCCGTTTGAGTTCCGGCGTGATGCAAATGGGCCCCATGGTCAGCACGGGCACCTCGCCCCCGCCGTCCCGCTCGATGACCGTTTTCATAAACATGTTCTGCCCGATAAGGCGGCCGTCTTGTTCCATGACAAAGTCGAGTTCGGGTATAAAGGCGGGGTCGTCGCGCAGCACGTGCATGACGTAATGCTCGCTGCACCCGGGGCGATAGACGTTCCAAAAGGA
>CAMZFG010000071.1 GCA_947306035.1 uncultured Clostridia bacterium
GCACGGTCGAAGACGGCATCCTTTTGCACGAGCCCACCGTGGCCGCCGTAGACGCGGACACCGACGAAGTGTTGGCGGCGGGCGAATCGGCGATCAAAATGGTGCAGGAATCTCCCGACCGTCTGCGCCTGTGTTGGCCCATCTGGGATCCCATTGTCAAATGCTCCGAGATCCTTGCCGCCATGCTGCGCATCTTTTTCCGCCGTGCGCTCGGCCGCACGTTGCTGCGTCCGCAGGTCATGGTCTCCATTCCGTGCGATCTGACCGAGGCGCAGACCAACGCCGTGGAAGACGCGGTGTTAGGCGCGGGCGCCTCGCGCGTACATCTGCTGGAAGCGCCGCTGTGCGCGGCTCTCGGCGTCGGTTTTGACTTTTCTTCGCCCGTGGGGCAAATGCTGATCCACATGGGCGCGTCGCGCACCGAGGTCGCCATGATCTTTCTCGGCGACATGGTGACGCACGTGACCGTGCAGACGGGCGGCAACCAACTCGACTCCGCCATTATCCGCTTCGTGCGCGACCGTCACCGCCTGTATATCGGCCGCCGCACCGCCGAACAGATCAAGATCCGCATCGGCAACCTTTCGCCGGACGAAGAAAAAAAGACGCTCGACGTCAAAGGGCGCTCGATCGACGGCAACATCCCGCGCGTCATCACGCTTTCCTCGCGTGAGATGCTCGGCGCCGTTCGCGAACCGCTCACCGCCATTCTCGACGCCATTCTCTCCATGGTCGAACAGACGGGCGAGGATATGAAAGCCGATATCGCCAAGGGCGGCATCGTGCTGACGGGCGGCGGCGTGCCGAACGGCATGGATCAGTTCCTCGCCGACGTCATGGGCCTGCGCACCCGCGTAGCCCCCAACGCCGTGACCGCCGCGGCAGAGGGCGCGGCCGTCGCATTGGGTCGGCTCGGCAAGAATTGAAAGAGAAGAAAAATAATTTTAGAAAATAATAGCGAAATATTTGGAAAATTTACATAGAAATATGGAAAAACGGTTTTGACAAGCAAACAAGCGTGCTTTTCCGTGCAAAAAAGCCCCCGCCGCGGCGGGGGCTTTTCGTTCGTTTCGGGTGCGGGTCGTCAGTCCGCCAACTCGGAGAGCAGACTGTAACTGTCGCCAAGGAACTTTTGCATCTCCTCGGCGCTGAAACGGCGGTGCGCCAGCACGGCCAACTGGTAGACGTGCGCCGCCAGTTTTTCGGCGCGCGGCCGGTCGGTCTCGATCATGCCGCCGATCTTGCCGATCAGGGGCGAGGCGGCGTTGAGGATCAGCGTGGCCTCGGGGGCAAACGGATCGCTCTCCTCGTCCTTGCCGGTGGAAAGGCGATACATTTTCATCATGTCTTCCATGCGGCGCCCCTCTTCGCTCACGTTCAGCACGGCGGGCACGCTGCCGTCCTTGAACGCGTCCGTTTTCACGGTCAGTTTGTCGTTGCCGGCGGCGGCCTTGAAGAGTTCGCACAGCGCCGCGTTCTCGGCCGTCTCTCCCTCGCCTTTCAGGGCGGAGACGTCCGCGTCGACCGACAGGCATTTCAGCCCCTCGCGGCGGGTCTCCAGCACGCCCGTGAACTGCGTTTCAAGCAGACTGTCAAACAGCACCACGTCGATGCCCTCGGCCTTGTAGAGTTCGATATACTGGGCCTGCAGGGCGGGGTCGGTGGCGTAATAGATCTTGTTTTCGTGTTTCTCTTTGGCCTTTTCCAGGTACTCGTCAACGGTCAGGCAGCGGCCGTCCGTCAGGCGCAGCAGCAGGGCCTCTTTGACCTTGTCGTAAAACTTTTCGTCCCGCATGGCGGCGTACTCGACGAAGGTCTTGATGTCGCCCCACACCTTCTCGTAGCGCTCGCGCTCGTTCTTGCAAAGGGAGCAGAGTTTGTCGGCCACCTTTTTGACGATGTGCGCGCTGACCTTTGAAACGTAGGTGTTGGTCTGCAGGTAACTGCGCGACACGTTCAGCGGCAGGTCGGGGCAGTCCAGCACGCCCTTGAGCATCAGCAGATAGTCGGGAATGATCTCCTTGATGTCGTCTGCCACGAACACCTGGTTGTAGTAGAGTTTGATCTGCCCGTCGATCGGCTCGTAGTCGTTGGCGCGGCGGGGGAAGTAGAGAATGCCCTTGAAATTCAAGGGATAGTCCGCGTTGATATGGATCTGAAACAGCGGCTCGCGATAGTCGCGGAACACCTTTTGATAAAAGGCCCGGTACTCCTCGTCGGTGCAGTCGGCGGCGGGTTTCTGCCACAGCGGCGCCGTGTCGTTGACGGGCTTTTCCGGCGCGTCGTTTTTCTTTTCCTCGCCGTCGTCAAAGTAGATCTCCACGGGCATAAAGGCGCAGTATTTGTCTAGCATGCCGCGCAGTTTGCCCGCGTCGAGATAGGCCCGCTCGTCGTCGGTGATGTGCAGCACTACCTCGGTGCCGCGGCCCTGCCGGTCGTCCTCTTCCATTTCATAGTCGCCGTCCGAGGTGCAGGTAAAATGCACGGCGGGCGCGCCCGTGTAGGAGCGGGTGAACACCTCTACGGTGTCGCTGACCATAAAAGCGGAGTAAAAGCCGAGGCCGAAGTGGCCGATAATGCCGCTTTTGGCCGCGTCGTCGCCGCTGCTCTCATACTTTTCGATAAAGTCGACCGCGCCGGAAAGGGCGATGGAGCAGATATACTTTTTGACCTCTTCGGCCGTCATGCCGATGCCGTTGTCCTCCACGGTGACGGTGCCGGCCGTCTTGTCGAGCCGCACGTCCACGCGAAAGGGCTTCTCGTCCGTCTCGGCCTCGTTCAAAGACTGCAGCCGCTTCAGTTTGGTCACCGCGTCCGTGGCGTTGGAAACGATCTCACGCAGAAAAATATCCTTTTCGGAATAGAGCCATTTTTTGATGACGGGAAAAATGTTCTCCGTGTTGACGGAGATCCCGCCTTTTTCTTTTTCGGGCATTGTCAAAATCCTCCTTTGGTTTCCGTTAAAAGCCCGCCGTCCGTGAGGCGGCGGGCTGATTTTTTTACAGTTCGCTGTCGTCGGCGACGGCCATGGGTTCTTCCGTCGTTTCCGCGTCGGTCTGTTCCGCGGTCTCTTCGACCGGGGGCGGCGCCGGTTCCGTCACCGCGATCCGGTTCGGATCGATCGGGAAGGTGTGCGTCTCGTTGAAGATGCGGCACATCTGGTTAAAGCCGGCGAGAAGCCGCGCAAAAGCGATCAGCGGGCCGACCACGCACAGCACGCCGGGCACCATCCACAGCACGAAGAACTTGACCGTCACGGGGCATTCCTCGCCGTGATCGGCGGCGTAGGTGCGCCAGCGGCGTATCACGCTCGCATGCCACAGCAGTCCGAAAACGCCGAGCGTCAGAATGGAGAGGAACAGGTAGGGAATAAGGCCCCTCGTGCGCTTGCCGTCTTGGCGGCAGGCCACGTTGGTGCATTCCGCCATCAGTTCGACCAGATACAGCGGATAAATGCCGAACGTGACGATGGTGAGCAGCAGCGAGCGCCAGAAACTGCGGTTGGTGTGCATGCCCGTGCGATAGATCATGGGGAACAGCACTTTGGTCTGGTCTTCGGGCTGCGGTTTCGTGGTGAAGGTGCGGTGGAAGAAGCGGCCGATGGCCAGAAATCCGCGGCGCACCATGCGGCCGAAATTGTGACGGCGCGAGGGCTGGTAGTCAACGCCTTCCTGCTCCGTCTCCACGGCGGCCACCCAGTCGGCGAACCGTTTGGAGAGCGTGCGGCCCGGCTGCGCGTCCTCGCGGGGCTTGATGAAAGCGTCTGCACGGTAATAACTGTAAATATCGGTGGGGCAGCCCTTCTTTTGCAGGCGGGATTTGAGCATATCGTCGAGCACGGTCAGGATCAGCGAGAACAGCGGCACGCCGATCAGCATGCCCGGAATGCCCATCAGGCCGCCCATCAGCGTCACCGACACCAGCACGCCGAGCGACGAAAGACCCGTGTGATCGCCGAGGATCATGGGCCCGAGCAGGTTGCCGTCAAATTGCTGGATAACGACGATCAGAATGACAAAGACGAACGCTTTGGAGGGCGACACCAAAAAGATGATGGCCGCCGAGGGAATGGCGCCGATAAAGGGGCCGAAGAAAGGAATGACGTTGGTCACGCCGATGATCACGGCGATCATGGTGGGGTAGGGGATGCGGAAAATGGTAAACACGATGGCGGCGATAAAGCCCACGATGACCGAGTCCATCAGTTTGCCCACGATGAAACCGCCGAACTTGCTGTTGGCGGCGCCGAAGTAGTCGTACAGCACCCGCTCGTGCTTTTCCGAGAACAGGCCGCGGATCACGCGCCGCGTGCCGGCGTACAGCCGGTCTTTGGAGAGCAGCACGTAGATCGAGACGAACAGACCGATCAGAATGTTTTTGAGCACGTTGAGCGCGCCGCTCGCGATCGCACCGATACTGCCGAGCAGCTGCAAGCCGTATTCGGTCATTTTGTTGACCAACCAGTTGAGAATGGTGTCCAGCGTCAGCACGTTGTCCTCGGTGCCCGGCAAACGAACGGGCAGGCCGTCGAACAGTCGGTTGATGGAGCCGATCAGTCGGTTGATATAGGAAGCGCCGTTGTTGCGCAAGTCCTCAATGCTGTCCGCGATACGCGGAATGACCAGCGCCACGATGCCGCCGATGACCAGCGTCAGCACCAGATACGTCATCAGCATCGAGAGGGCACGGTTGGCCAGTTTACGCTTGAGGCGGTAGAACACGCGCACCTCGAAAAAGCGCAGGATGGGGTTGGCAATATAGGCGATGGCAAAACCGATGATGATGGGGGCCAGCACCCGGATCAGCGTTTTGATCGGCTGCAGCAGATCGGAAAGATTGGCCACGATCAGTACGATCAGAATACCGGAGAGCACCATGATCAGCGCCCGCTGTTGGTTATGGTTCGGGGTCTCCGGCTCGTCCTGACGCGGTTCGCGCAGATCTTTGTCGTCCATGATGTTCTCCTTTCTTCAAGTGTGGTAAAAGTCATTATATACCCAAATATACAAATAGTCAAGTAAAATCGAAAAATATTTACGGTTGAAAAAATAAGAAAAATGTGATACAATGGGTTAGAAAAAGAAAGGGGGCGCCCGTATGGTCGTCGAAAAAGCGTATGCCAAGATCAATTACTGCCTGAACGTGTCGAAAAAACGGCCGGACGGCTATCACGATCTCACCACCGTCATGCAGACCGTCTCGCTTTCTGACGTCGTCACGCTCACGCCCCGCGAAGACGGCCGCCTCTGCCTTGAGACCGACATGGGGGGCGACCCCGAAAAGAACCTCGCCCTGCGCGCCGTCCGCGCCTACTTCGCCGGCGCGCCGACAAAGGGCTATACCGTCGCTTTGGAAAAACATATCCCCGTGGCGGCGGGTCTCGGCGGGGGCAGCGCGGACGCCGCCGCCGTGCTGCGTGCCCTGAATAAAATCGAAAAACGCTATACGTCCGCCGCACTCGCGTCCGTGGCCCTTTCGCTCGGCGCCGACGTGCCGTTTTGCCTTTTCGGCGGCACGTGCCTGTGCCGCGGCGTCGGCGAGATCATGACGCCGCTTGAGAGCCGCGCCGCGCCCGTGTTCGTCGTGGCCGCCGCGGGAGAGGGCGTTTCCACCCCCGCCGCTTTTGCCGCGCTCGACGCGGCGCGTGACGGCAAAACCGACGAAAAAACAGCCCCGTCCGGGCTTGTATCCGCTTTGGAGCGGGGCGACCTTTTGTGGCTCTGCCGCGAACTCACAAACGATTTCGAGCCGGTCATCCTGCCCCTGCGCCCCGCCGCCGCGGCCCTGAAACAAACGCTGCTCGAGGCCGGCGCGTGCGCCGCCCTGATGAGCGGCAGCGGCCCCGCCGTGTTCGGCGTGTTTGAAAACACCGAGACAGCCGAAACGGCCGCAAAACGCGTCACGTCACGGGGGCAATTCGCCGCCGTCGCCGCGCCCGTCGG
>CAMZFG010000072.1 GCA_947306035.1 uncultured Clostridia bacterium
CGAGATCGTCGCCGCGTTGCCCAAACTGACCGCCAACGATCTGGTCGCCGCCGACGACGGCCTGTACGTGCTCAGCAGCGACTACATCGCCCGCTTCTCCATTACCGTGACGAACGCGGCCGCTTCGTTTGCCGCGGGCGAGAGTGAAACGCCCGTTGCTACCGACGAGAACGCCGCCGCCGCTGCCGCGGCCCAGCAGGCCGAGGGCGAAGCCCAGATGAAAGCGATGATCGTCGGGCTTGTGGACGCGCTCGGTCTCAAAATCGGTTTCAAACTGACCGGCAACGTCATCACTCGCTACTCCATCGACTATGACGTCGATGAAGAGGCCGCGGCTGCCGTCAACGCCATGATCGCCGGCTTTTCTGGCGGTGCGAAGAATAAATACGACGCCGGAGAGGCCCAGACCTCTGAACCCCGGCCCACCGGCGTCGACGACGACGAAGAAGAGGCTGCCGACGAGAACGAAGGCGGCCTGAAAGTCGGTACCGCCATGCACCTGGCCCTGACCCTTGACACCGAGGGGCTGCCCACCGCGCTGGAAGCGAACGTTACCATCCCCGGCGAGATCGGGCTCACGCTCAACATGACCGCCGCTTACCTGAACAAAGCGGTGACCGGCTTTACCTGCACCGCCGACGTGACGCTGTATCAGGATTTGGTCAGCGAGAACTACGTCGCCGTTCCGAAAGCGCGCGAGGACTGGATGGATCCCGAAGAAGAGTACTACGACTACGTTGACGCCGAACTCTACGCCGATATGAACGTGCACGCCGCCCTGACCTTTACGCCCGCGCTCTTCGCGGCGCAGGCCACCGGCAAGCCCGTGGACGTTACCGTTGCCGTTACGTATGACGCGAACAGCATCACCCGTTATCTCGACTACAAACCCGTCGCCACGTTCGAAGGCCTGAAGTTTGAAGAAGACGACAACGATATGAGCGACCCGCAGAACATGGCGTTCACGCTGACCGCCACCAACAACGGCCGCGGCCTGATCCGTTTCGTGGCCGCTTCCGTCGCGGGTGAGCAGAGCGTTCAGATCGGCGCGCTCGACGTGACCGTCGGTTCCGCCCCCAACTTCGTGGCGCAGACCGACAGCCCGTTCGTCGAACTCTCCGACGTCGTGACGCGGCTGCTGGCGAAAAAAGACCTCAAGCGCGGCGTGTACGCCTACGTGATCGGTGAGAACACCTACTACTTCGCGGTGGACGGCACAACCAATTTCCAGCAGGATCCCGAGACCGGCGCGTACGTCGAGGTCGTGACGCACGCCGAGGCGCACTTTGAGTGCTGCGTTGCCGCGAACGCGGAAAGCCCCTACACCTCTTATATCCTGATCACGGTGGACGCCGGTGGTGAACTGGAACTGACGCCCGTCGGCAACTCCGGTACGCCGTCTGTTGTCCCCGAACCCTGACCCTGATCGACCGTAACTTTGCATAATACCCGACCCGGCGCCGCGGCGCCGGGTCTTTTTCGCGCCTCTTTACAAGCGCGGGGAAAAGGTGTATAATAAGAGCAGATCGTTATGATCCCAAAGGAGAGATACTATGAAACGACTGTCGCTGCGCCTGCTTTGCCTCGCACTCGCGCTGCTTTTGCTGACGCCGCTCTTCGCGGCCTGCGGGAAGAAGGGCGGGGATAACGAGAACGACGTCGAGGAAGAGCAGCAGGAAGAACTGGAAGAGAACCAGATCGCCGTGACCTGGCACCCGGGCGCCGTTTGTTCCGACAAAATGCTGTCGAAAGCCGGCCAAATAGACGATACCGTAGAGGGCTATTTTTACTCCGACGTGATCACCGTTGACCGCAAGGGCACCAAACTGACCTTTGCCGACGAGGGCGAGACGGCGGGCGCCAACTACTACGTCCTTTCGCATTGGCGGCAGAACGACGCGGGCGAGTGGGTGCCGGAAGACCCGGGCGATCACTATGCAGGCGGCACCGGCGGGCGCACCGCGCAGTACGTGGCGACCACGGCGGACGGCGTGACCACCTACACCTATATCACCGAGCGGAACAACGAGAGCGTGCGCCTTTGCTACAACGCCGGGCAGACCGCGGAGAGCGGCAGGATCAAACACGCCAAAGTGTATCTGACCAAAACGACCGAAACGCCCACGCTGCTGCTGCAGAAGGCGACCAAATACTATAAGGATCTGCGCCTCGGACAGTACGGTTTTACCGAGAAGAAATACCCCGAACTGGCGGGCAAAACGATCTATATCATGGGCGACAGTTACTTCAACGATCACGTGTACGGTGAGACCAGCCCCTCTCCCTACAACCTGCCCGCTCTGATCGCCAAAAAGTACGGCATGACGCTGGCGAACTACGCCAAGAGCGGCAGTTCGGTCTCCGCCTACGTGACCACCAACAACCCCATGTGCCGGCGTATCACGCAGATGAGCGCCGGTTCGCCCGATATCGTCATACTGGAGGGCGGGCGCAACGACCTGAACATCGACGCACCTCTCGGCACGCTCTATACGGGCACCGGCAGCGAGCGGCAGCTCTCGTTGGACGAGACCACGTTCTACGGCGCCGTCAACAGCTGCATCGCGCAACTGAAAGCCAAGTATCCGAACGCCATGATCATCGGCATGACCTGCTGGAAGGTGAATCGGCACAGCACGGGCGGCGTGACGCAGGAGCAGTATGCCGACGCGATGGTGCGCGCCTGCGCGGCCAACGGCGTTCCGTGCATCGACGCCGCGCACTTTTCGGTGGTGCGCATGGACGACGCCGATTTCCGTGCCGCTTACTGCCGCGACGCGACCGACATCAGCCACATGAACATCGACGGTATGATACTGACGGGTCCGACGTTCGAGCAGGCGCTCGGCACGGCCTACCGCGCTTTCATTGCCGACGGTCAAGGAGGATAAGATCATGCAGGAAGTTTATCGCTTTCTCAAAGAGGCGGGCACGTATTACCTCGCCACGGTCGAGAAAAATCAACCCCGTGTGCGCCCGTTCGGCACCGTGAACGTGTTTGAGGGCAAACTCTATATCCAGACGGGCAAGTGCAAAGAGGTGGCCAAACAGATCGCCGAGAACCCCCGCGTGGAGATCTGCGCGTTCCGTGACGGCAAGTGGCTGCGCCTGTGCGGCGAACTTTGCGAGGACGACCGGATCGAGCCGAAAAAAGCCATGCTCGACGCCTACCCCGAACTGCGGGGCATGTACGACGAGCACGACGGCAATACCGAGGTGCTGTACTTCAAAAACGCCACCGCCGTCTTTTCGGCTTTCGGCGCTCCGCCGCGCACCGTTACCTTTTGAGACCGATCAAAAGAGCACCCCGCCGGGGTGCTCTTTTCGGCTGCCGCGTCCCCAAAACGCGCGAAAAGCGGCGATTTCGGGCGCGAATGCTCCCGCAGTCCGTCAAAATCGACCCGCACGGGCGCTTGCGGGGCGCGGCGGGGCGCAGGCCCGCTTGACAGAGAAAAGAGAATATGCTATACTAACTGTAATTATTATGCGGCGTTATCGCGCAGAAGGAGTTGGTTTTTTCCGCAATGGAAGCAGACGGTAGTATCCCTTTATGGCCTTTGTGGCTGATCTTTATCGCGCTGATCATAGCCGGCGCCTATTTTGCTGGGGCTGAAAGTTCGTTTTCGGCTCTCAACCGCATCCGCGTCAAATCCAAGGCGGATGAGGGCAACCGGCGCGCCCGTTCGGTGCTGCGCATTCTCGACCGGTTCGAGCAGGCGTTGACCACCCTGCTGGTCGGCAACAACATCACGCACATCGCGGCCGCCTCTGTGGTCACGCTCATTGCCACGCGCCTGTTTGCCGGGCGCGGCGTGGACGTGAACGGGTTTGCTTTTGCCGCGCTCTGCACGGTGGCCGGCACGGCGGTGATCTTTTTGTTCAGCGAAATGATCCCCAAGAGTTTTGCCAACGACCGCAGCGAGAGTTTGTCTCTTGCCACCGGCCGCTCTTTGCTTTTTCTGATGCGCGTGCTGACGCCGCTGACCGCCTTTTTCGGCCTTGTTTCCAAGGGCGCCTCGCGCCTGTTCGCCAGAGAAAAGGCCCCCACCATCACCGAGGACGAACTGATCGACATCATCGACACCGTTGAGGAAGAGGGCGTGGTGGACGAAGAGCAGGGCGATATGCTCAAATCCGCGCTGGAATTCGGCGACACCGTGGTGGGCGACATCATGACCATGGCGCGGGATATGGAGGTGCTGAACGCCGCGGCCGGCAACGAGGAGATCGCCGCCGCCGTGTGCCGCACGGTGCATTCCCGCCTGCCGGTCTTTTCCGGTTCGCCCGATCACGTCATCGGCACCCTGCGCATCCGCCGCTTTTTAACGGAATACCGCAAAAATCCGCGTGTAAAACTGCGCACGCTGCTGGCGGCCCCCTATTTTGTCAGGGAAGACGCCAAGATCGACGACGTGCTCGACGACATGCGTCAGCACAAACACCACATGGCCGTGGTGGTGAACGGCGACAACAAGGCCGTGGGTCTTGTCACCATTGAGGATATCCTGGAAGAACTGGTGGGCGAGATCTTTGACGAGGAGGACGTGGTCGACCAGAACTTTCAGTCGCTCGGCGGCGACAAATACATGGTCAACACGCACATGCTCGTCGGCAACCTCTACCACCGCATGGGCCACGGCAACGCCCCCCGCCCGGTGGCGGCAAAGCCGCTGCTTTCCCTGATGCTGGAGCAGCTTGGCCGTCTGCCAGACGAGGAAGAGAGTTTTTTGTACGACGGCATCGAATATACGGTGGACACCGTGGAAAACGGCTGCCCCACCCGCGTGCTGGTACATATTTTAAGTGAAGAGGATAAGGCCGAGCGGGCTGCCTCGAAGGAGGCCGACCATGCCTGAATTCGTGCCTTATATCATCATCGGCGTCATGGTGCTGCTCTCGGCCTGGTTCTCGGCCTCGGAGATCGCCTTTAACGCCGCCAACAAACTGCGTCTGCGCCGCGGCGCCGAAGCGGGCGACAAGACCGCCGCGCTGGCCTTTCGCATCACCGAGCGCTTTACCACCGCGCTGTCGGCCATTCTGATGGGCAACAACCTGGCGAACATCGCCGTCTCCATTATGACGACGCTGATCGTCATGCGCCTGTTCAACGGCAGCGACGGCCTGGCCTCGCTCATCGCCACCGGCATCGTCACGCTGGTCATTCTGATCTTCGGCGAGATCGTGCCGAAAGTGCTTGCCAAGCAGCACGCCGACACGGTGGTGCGCATCGCGGCGTGGCCCACGCGGATCCTGACCGTGATCCTGATGCCCGTGGTTGGACTGGTGCTGCTACTCATTCGCGGGCTGCGGCACATCTGGGGCCGTGACCGCACCGAGGAAGACCCCACCGTGACCGAGGAGGAACTCTCCACCATCATCGACACCGTCGAGGAAGAGGGCGTCATCGACGAGGATCAGAGCGAACTGCTGCAGTCGGCCCTGGAATTTCACGATATCACCGTGGAAAAGATCATGACCCCGCGTATCGACATGGTGGCGCTCGACATCGACGACGACCCCGAGGAGATACGGGCGCTGGTCTCCGACCCCACGCAGTATTCGCGCCTGCCCGTCTATGAAGACAGCATCGACAACATCATCGGCGTGCTGTCCCTGAACCGCTTTTACAAGGCGCTGGTCAGCGAGAACAAAACGCCCGATCTGCGCGCCGTGCTGCTGCCGCCCTGCAAACTGCACAAGACCATGAAACTGCCGGCGGCGCTGGCCCGCATGCGGGAGCAGAAAATGCACCTGGCCATCGTCATCGACGAGTTCGGCGGCACGCTGGGCCTTGTGACCATGGAAGATATCCTTGAGGAGTTGGTGGGCGACATCTGGGACGACACCGACGTCATCGTGGAGGAATACCGCAAGAC
>CAMZFG010000073.1 GCA_947306035.1 uncultured Clostridia bacterium
GCCTACGCCTATCTCGGCGACGTGACCGACTCGGTGACGGGCGACAAGGCGGCGCAGAAGTTTGAGGACGATTACCTCGAAGAACTGTTTGCCGAACTGAAAACGCTCGGCTTTGACGCCGTCACGTTCATGCCCACGCGCAACACGGCGGCGCAGCTCGACCGCGTCATGGGCCTGTGCCGCGCGTACGGCTTTTTCCAGATCAGCGGCGAGGATATCAACTCCCCGCGCCAGTCGTTCATCTGCCATGCCTACGAGGACCCGCGCTACAGCCACCTGATCGACGCCGCTTTCTCCCTGATCGGCTACGAGAACGCCGCCACCGCCGACGTCGGAAAGGCCATGAAAGAGTACGCCTATATTTTTGCGAACCGATAACGATATAACAAAAAAGCCCCCGCACGGGGGCTTTTTTTGCTGGTGCTCCTGCGGAGACTCGAACTCCGGACACCTTGATTAAAAGTCAAGTGCTCTACCATCTGAGCTACAGGGGCGCATTTCGCACTTGTTTATCATAGCACACTCGCGCGCGTTTGTCAACAGGGTTTTTCAATTTTTTTGTCGAGCCCCGCGTCGGGGGGTCAACGCCCCCGCAGATCGTCGGCCAGCACGCGCACGTGTTCCGGCAAAAGCCCCGGCAGGGCGGCGTCTTTGTCTTCGCTTTCCAGAATGCGGCCGCGCGCCGCGCGCAGCAGCAGGCGGTCGAAGCCGCGCGCTTTGCCGGGGTCGAGTTCGCCGCCGAAATAGACGACGTGCTCGGCGGTTTCGCGCAGACGCGCCGAAAAGATCATGTCGGCATAGTTCTCGAACTGGTCGGCAAATCCGCAGGTGAGAAACAGGGTGTGCGGCCGGGCGGCGATCTCCTGCTCGTGCGCGGCAAGATAGCGCCGTGCGGGGCGATACAGTTTGGCAAAACGCACCGCGCCGCCGAACACGATATAGTCGTGATCCTCGATAACGGGGGCGGTTTTCGAGAGGTCGCACACCGTCACGGTGTGGTTCGGCAAAAGCTCGGCAAGCAGGCCGCACATGGCGGCGCTCCCTCCCGTTTTGCCCGCGTAGGCGATCAGCAGTTTCATCTCCGCACCCCCTTTTTCTGTATTGTACCACAAAACGCGGCAAAAGGAAAGGGGGAAAGAAAAAAACGGCAGCGCGATCCGCTTCCTTTTTTCGCTTTTGGGGCGCAACTTTCATTGACAAACGGGACAGGATATTATATAATGGAACTATCAAAATATCGCGACACGGGGGAGCCGACCATGACCGAAATACAGCAAAAAATCGAAGCCCTGCGGCGGCAGATCGCCTATCACGCGCGGCGCTATTACGTGGACGACGCGCCCGAGATCTCGGACTTTGAATACGACAGTCTCTACGCCGAACTGCTGGCGCTGGAAGCGGCGCACCCCGAGTACGACGATCCCGCTTCGCCGACGCACCGCGTGGGCGGCAAAGCGCTTGAAAAATTTGAAAAAGTGACGCACTCCGTGCCGCTGAATTCCCTCTCCGACGTGTTTTCGTTTGACGAGTTACAGGCCTTTTTCGACCGCGTGGCGGGCGAGATCGAGCAACCCGTTTATTCGGTCGAGCCGAAGATCGACGGGCTTTCGGTGGCGCTGACCTACGAAAACGGTCTGCTCTCGCGCGGCGCGACGCGCGGCGACGGCAACGTGGGCGAGGACGTGACGGAAAACGTCAAGACCATTCTCTCCATCCCCCTGCGCCTGACCGAGCCCCTGTCGCTCACGGTGCGGGGCGAGGTCTATATGCCCCGGGCGGCTTTTGAAAAACTCAACGACAAACGCGAGGCCGAGGGGCTCTCGCTCTTTGCCAACCCGCGCAACGCGGCGGCGGGCTCGCTGCGGCAGCTTGACCCGCGCGTCACGGCCGGGCGCAAACTGGATATTTTCGTTTTCAATTTTCAGGCGGGCACGCTTTACGCCGACGGGCACGCACCCCTCTCGCACGCCGAAACGCTCGACCGCCTTGCCGACCTCGGCTTTTCGGTGCTGCGCGACCGCACGGTGACGAGCGATCCCAAAGCCGTGTTCGATCACATTGAAAAACTGGGGCAGCTGCGCGAAAAATTGCCCTACGACATCGACGGCGTGGTCATCAAGATCGACACGCTCGCCGACCGCGCCGTGCTGGGCGAGGGTACCAACACCCCGCGCTGGGCCGTGGCCTATAAATTCCCGCCCGAACAAAAAGACACCAGACTGCTCGATATTGAGGTCGCCGTCGGTCGCACCGGCGTGCTGACACCCACCGCCGTGCTGGCTCCCGTTCGCCTGGCGGGCACCACCGTGTCAAGAGCCACGCTGCACAACGAGGACCTCATCCACCTGCGCGACATTCGCGTGGGCGACGTGGTGACGCTGCAAAAGGCGGGCGACATTATTCCCGAGGTCGTCTGCTCTCACCCCGAAAAGCGCACGGGCGAAGAAAAGGTGTTTTTCATGCCCCGTGTCTGCCCTTCCTGCGGTGAACCCGTGGTCAAAGACGAGGACGACGGCGTGGCGTGGCGCTGCACCAACAGCGCCTGTCCCGCGCAGCTCTCGCGCGGCATCGAACACTTTGCCTCCAAAGACGCCATGGATATCGACGGCCTCGGGCCGCAGGTGGTCGAGGCGCTTTTGGCGGCAAAACTGCTGACCGACGCGGCCGACCTTTACGACTTACGGCAGGCAGACGTGGCCGCGCTCGACCGCATGGGCGACAAATCGGCCGCCAATCTGCTCTCGGCCATTGAAAGATCGAAAACGGCGGGGCTCGAGCGCCTGATCTTCGCGCTCGGCATCCGCGGCATCGGGCAGGTGGCCGCCGCGGCGCTGGCCGCCCGCTATCGCACATTGGACGCCGTGATGGCCGCCACCGCCGACGATCTCGTCACCATCGAGGACTTCGGGCAGGTCACCGCCGACGCGGTGGTCAACTACTTTTCGCATCCGCAGAACGTGGCGCTGTGCCGCCGCCTTGCGGAGCGCGGCCTTTTGACCGAGGCCGTGGCCGCCCCGGCGGGCGACAAGTTTGCCGGCCTGACGTTTGTGCTGACCGGCACGCTCGACGGCATGACCCGCGACGAGGCCGCGTCTCTGATCAAAGCCGAGGGGGGCAAGGTGGCGGGCTCCGTTTCGAAAAAGACTTCTTACGTCGTGGCGGGCGCCGACCCCGGCTCCAAACTGACCAAAGCGCAGGAACTCGGCGTGCCCGTGATCGGCAAAGAGAAACTGCTTGAAATGGTCGGGGGCAAGACATGACGGTACTCGGCGTAAGCGGCGTGTGCGTGTCGTTCGGCGTCAAAACGGTGCTGGACGGGGTGACTTTTTCATTAAACGAGAATGATAAACTCGGCGTCATCGGCGTCAACGGCTGCGGCAAGACCACGCTCTTTCGCGTGCTGACGGGCGAGATCGAGCCCGACGCGGGGCGCGTGTTTCTGGCGGGCGGCAAGTCCGTGGGACTGGTGCGGCAGGACAGCGCCTTTTCGGCCGAGGCGCGGGCCGATGAAACGGCCCTTACCTTTATGCTCTCCGCCTTTCCCGAACTGTTAGCGGCCGAGACGCGCCTTGCCGACCTGGAAAAAGCCATGCGCGACGAGCCGGAGAACACGGCGCATGCCGCCGACTACGCCCGCGAGCAGGCGGCTTTCAAGCAAAGCGGGGGGCTTACCTTCCGCGCCCGCGCCGCTTCGACGCTGCTGAAAATGGGCCTTGACGCGGCGCAGGCAAACCTGCCCCTCTCCTCCCTTTCCGGCGGCCAGCGCACCCGCGTGGCCCTGGCGCGGCGGCTTTGCCGCGAGCCGGATATCCTCCTGCTCGACGAGCCGACCAACCACCTCGACCTTGAAACGGTGGCGTACCTTGAAAACTATATCGAAAACTACCGCGGCTGCGTGCTGGTCATCTCGCACGACCGCGCTTTTCTTGACCGCGTGACGAACAAAACGCTCGTTCTCGAATACGGCAAGGCGACGCTGTACCGCGGCAACTACACCGCCTCGGCCGAGCAGCGGCGCGTGGATCGTGAGATCGCCCTGCGGCACTACGAGAACCAGCAAAGAGAGATCAAACGGCAAGAGGCCTACATCGCGCAGCAGCGGGCGTGGAACCGCGAGCGCAACATCATCGCCGCCGAGTCGCGGCAGAAGATGCTTGACAAAATGGTCAAGCTGGAAAAACCGAAAGAGGCGCCGCGCGGCGTGAGCATGGCGTTTTCAAGCGAGATCGCCAGCGGCGAAGAGGTGCTGTCGGTGCGGCGATTATCGATGGCGTTCGGGCAGAAAAAACTGTTCGACGACCTGACCTTTACCCTGCGGCGGGGCGAACGCGTGTTCATTACGGGCCCCAACGGGTGCGGAAAATCGACCCTTTTGAAACTGATACTCGGCAGACTGACGCCGCGCGGCGGTCGCGTGGAACTCGGCTATCACGTCGAGGTCGGCTACTACGATCAGGAAAATCAAAACCTTGACCCCGAAAACACGGTGCTTGAGGAACTCTGGCGCGCCTACCCCGCGAAAACGGAGAGCGAGGTGCGGGGGGCGCTGGCGCGCTTCTGCTTTACCGGTGACGACGTTTTTCGCACCGTTTCGGTGCTTTCGGGCGGCGAGCGGGCGCGGCTGACCCTCTCCAAACTGATGTGCTCCCGCATGAACCTGCTGCTGCTCGACGAGCCGACCAACCACCTCGACATCGACGGGCGCGAGGCGCTGGAAGCGGCGCTTGCCGACTTTGACGGCACGCTGCTCGTCGTGTCGCACGACCGGTATCTGATGGAGCGGCTCGCCACGCGTTTTTTGGTATTATCCCCCGGAACGGGTGAGGATCTGCTCGATTTTGCCGTCACGAACAAAGGCGCGGGCTACACCGAAATGCAGGCCTTTCGCGCCGCGCGGCGGGTGACGGAGCAAAAGGAGACTGCCCCCGTCAGCGCGAGCAAGGCCGCCTATCTTGAAAAGAAGCAGAAAGAGGCCGCCGAGCGCAAACAAAAGACGCAGGCCGAGCGCCTCTCAAAAGAGGCCGCCGCGCTTGAGGCGGAACTCGCCGACATTGAAAAGGAACTCTACGGCGACGCGGCCGCCGACTATCAAAAGGCCGCCGAACTCGACGCGCGCAAAACCGAGGCCGAGGCACGACTTTTGGAGATCTATGAAATCATAGGGGTGTGACGCCGCAAACCGTCGCAGCATCGCAACGGAAAGCCGAGACGCCCCCGGCCTTCCCCCACCCGGGGGAAGGGGGACCGCCGAAGGCGGGGGATGAGGGCGACTGACCTTAAAGTAAAAAAGCAACACACCCTCATCCGCCTCGCGTTCGCTCGGCACCTTCCCCCGTGAGGGGGAAGGCTGATAAGCAACGGGGCCCGGCGAAAGAGATCTCGATGAATAGAAAAAAGCCCCCGAACGGGGGCTTTTTTCATGGAAATCGTTATTCCCAGGGTTTTACTTTTATTCGGCCATAAAGCCAAAAGCAAACGATGCCAAGGATAAAAGTGACAACCAAACCGATATAAACTGCGACAATAAAGGACATGCCCCTGTTTGCGAAAAGTTCTGCAAGGGTGGAAAACAGCGGAGGATAGATGTCAACATACAAAACCGCTAATGCCACCAGTAAGAGCATCACCAGCACAAAAAAGACACCTGCGCCAAACAACAATACCCGGATGCACTTTTTGGCTTTTATGCTCATAAAGTACTCTCCCTACCTTTCAAGGCTTTCATTTTGGCAATCATTCTTTCTCTTTGACCAAAATCAAATCATTCGCATAAGGCAAGGACAGGATCCAGTCGCACAGGGTGTGCCACTCGGCCAGTTTGTGGTTTTTGCGCGCGTAGTACATGC
>CAMZFG010000074.1 GCA_947306035.1 uncultured Clostridia bacterium
TCGGGTAGTAGTTGTTGCCGTCAATGGTCTTGGCCACAGCGGTGGTCGAAGGAGCGCCGGAGAGGTCAACCTTGCTTGCGGTCGTATTCTGGGTGATCGCGGTCGCGCCGCCGGTGGCGTTCTGAAGTTTGAAGACCAGGTCAAAGGCCCAGCTGTCGGTCAGGTTGGCGAACGTCGCGTTGGTGCAGGTGGTGTCCTCACCCTCGATCCACAGACGAACGACCACTTTGTAGTAGTGCGAGGTGTGGGCGGCCACGGTGCCGATGAGGGCGGCGGTGTTCAGTTTGCCATCCGTAACGGCGGCAGTGGTGGTGGTGCTGTTAACGGCTTTGTTGCTCTCCTGATAGGCGTAACCGGAAATGCCCAGGATGGATTTGAGGTTGCTGGCGGTCTGCGTGCCGGCAACGGATTGAGGAGCAATGTCAGTGCCCAGGTCATCCACAAAGATGGCAACGCGGAAGGCCTTCTGCGCGGCAGCGGCGCCGCCGTAGGTCAGGTTGACGTCGGTCAGGTTGACGTAGCGGGCGGAGTCGGAGGAGTTGTCGGCTTTCAGCTGCATGGCGTACTCGACGTAGCCCTTGGCGCCGGTGGTGCCGTAGTTGGTGTCGAACGCGGTGGTGCTGGCATGATCGTAAGCCACGTAGGTTTCGGTGATGGCGTCGCCGTTGGCCTTCACGTTTTTGGTGGAGGTGTAGAAGAAGTTGGCGCCGTCAATGGTCGAAACGGGCTCGAGCAGCTGCTCGGTGTGCGTCACGATGTAGCCGTATTTGAAGGCGGAATTGGCCTCTTGGGAGGTGGAGTTGACAGCGGTGGGAGCGATCTGAATGTTCTCGCTCACCTGGGCCTTGACGGACATGCCGGTCACGGCGACGGTGGCGTTCATCGAGAACCACGCGAAGGTGGAGGTGCCCAGCATCACGGCAGAGACGAGAAGCAGGCAAATGGCAGGAATGAGCTTTTTCATGGTGTTTGTCTCCTTTTCAGAAAATATTGAATGGATTTTATTTTATGATGCCGCCGGGCGCCCCCGCGCGGAATATCATCAAAGTTGTTTAAGCGGCCTCGCCGACGCCGAGAATGTTCATGACCATGTCCAGTTTGAACTCGCCGCCGAGGATGGTGTCGATGCAGTCCACGTCGTTGCCTTCGAGCCAGATGACCGCCGTGAATTTGGTGATGTCACCGGGAGCGAAGTTGTCGAACTGGCCGCGGGTCACGGTGCGCTCGGTGTAGAACTCGGTGGTCCCCTCTTCCGGGCCCGTGCCGTCGGTCTTCGTTCTGGCGAAGTCGGTGTAGACCCCGTTGACGTACAGCCGCACGCGCACCGCTTTTTCAATGTCGAGCGACATGTTGCTGACGACCACCTGGTATTCGTAACTGACTTCAGCCGTGCCGGCGTTCATGCAGTAGAAGGTGTAGGCCACGTAGTTCTCGCCGTTGTGCGAGCCGTCGATCTGATCAAGGTCAAGCGGGAGCGTCGAGCCGTCTATGTTGGTGATCTCCTTGTTGGCCTTGCAGTTGAGACGGCCCGAGGGGTTTGCGAAATCGGGCGTTTCGGAAAGGGTCAACGCGTATTTGGCGTTATCCATCTTGTTGACCGTCACCGTGAAGCTGCCGTAGTTGTCGTAGAGCAGCGAGATGACGTAGATCACAGCCAGCAGCGCTACCAGCACCGCCATGGTGATGGGCAGGACCCGCATGATGATCCGGTATCGTTTGACCTCACCGGCCGTGCGGCGGATAACGTTGGTTACTTTATCCTGTCTTGCCATGTCACTCCTCTTTCTGTGCCACGGCACTCTCCAGCGTCATGTCACGCTTGCTGCGCCCCGCGGAACCCTGATAGGTGTCTGCCGCGATGTATCCGGCGCAATCGGCGCGATTCAGTATCTGGATCTGCGCGTCGTTCTCGGCGCCCTCGGCTAAGATCTCGGCCCGCATGCTGTGCAGGTACTGCATCAGCGAGGGGAGCACCGTGGGGTCGCCCCGGCTGCCGGCCAGCCGTGTCACGGCCGGAGTCAGCAGAACGCGCTCCATCGGCACCGCCAGGAGGTTCGCCATGGGGCAATCCGAACCGCCGCAGCCGCTTAACATCGTGCGCACGTGCATCAGCTTCATATCCAGCATGGCGGTGCGCAGCGTTTCGGTCGGGTGGTGCAGGATGCTTGCGGGAAACTCAAGGCAGATCTTTTCGGGTGTGCCGCAGTTGTTTTCGGTCAACAGCCGCTTCATGGTCTCTTCCAGACTGCCGTTCGCGGCAAGCGCCACGGGGCAGCGGACTGAAATGTAAGCGACGTGTCTGCCTGCTTGCTCGAACACCCGCAGGTGGCGCATGGCCTCTGCTATGCTCCAGCAGGCCAGGTCGATGCCCTCGCGCGTCGCCTCGAGCGACACGGCGTATTCCGCCGGGTCCAGCACACCGGCCGCCACGCTGTTGACGCGTGTCGAGGTGCGGTAGGCAACGGGCATTTTCGAGTAGCAATCGTTGATCGGCGTGTACCGCAGTTCAAGAGGTTTCACGCCGGAGGCCACGGTCATTTGTACGTATTCGTTTTGGTCGGTCACGGCGCTCACTCCCTTGCTTGAAAATAAAAAAGCAGTTGCAACATGCCGTTCACCAAAAACGACTTTGCAACTGGCTGACCTCGGTGAGGCCCCTGTAGCTTTGCGTCACAGTTTTGCAACTGTTTTGCTAACTATGCAATTGTGATCCCTTTGGATCGTCCTTATTCTATCACGCCTTTTTCCGCTTGTCAATACCTTTTTGAAAGTTTGTAAAAATTGCACAATAGCGGTAGGAAATTTTATATCATTTATCCAGCATTTGCCCTTATTCCCGCTTTTTTCGGCCGATTTCCCGTCATTTTCGGTGAAAACAGACCACTTTTCGGCATCGTATCGAACGCCGCGCTCCCGCCTTTCCGGCGGTCAGGATCGGCCGCGTTCCCCGCGCCTTCATTTATATTATATGCGCGTGCGCACCATGTGTGCGCACGCGCACGCGCGTTCTGCGCGCGTCGATCAAATCAGGTAAACTGCATTTCCAGCCGCACGCGCTGCTCGCCGCCGGGGGCGATATGGAACAGATCGCGCTTGGTCGTCAGATCGTCCACCACGCCGGTCACGGACGGCAGACCGTGCCAGGGCTCGACGCAGACAAAGCCGACGTCGGTCGGTTCCGACCAGAAGCCGAGATAGGGCATGCCCTCGTAGGTCAGGGTCACCGCGCGCTCGGCGCCGAACGATTTCAGGGTCACCACGCTGCCCGTGCCGGAAAGAAAATGGCCGTCTTTGGCGAACAGCGATCGGTCCAGGCGCACGCGCCTGCCGTTCTCAAGGGGAAAGCGGCGGCGCCGCCCCGTCCAGAAGACGTCGCGCGAGAGCGTCATCTCAAAGGGCTGGCACTCCTCGGCAAATTCCAGATACCAGTCGTCGAATTTGCCGTCGCCCGACAGCGGCACGCGAAAACCGGGGTGCGCGCCGAGGCCCGCGATCAACTCTTCCCTGCCCGTATTGACGATGCGCACGTCGATCAGCAAGCGGTCGCCGACCAGCGTATAGGTCACGGTCAGCAAAAACTCAAAGGGGTACATGCGCAGCGTTTCGTCGTTCTCGGTCAGCGTCATGTGCAGCACGGTGTCCGACACTTTCATGCCCGTGAAGTAACTGGTGTGGGCAAAGCCGTGACCCGGCATTTCGTAGGAGCGGCCGCGATAGGTGTAGCGCCCCTCGTAGAGGCGGCTGCAGATGGGAAACAGCCAGGGCGCGTGCCCCTGCCAATGCCCCGCCTCGGGCTGCCACATATATTCGCATCCGTTTTTGGCCTGCACCGAGCAGATCTCGGCGCCGAGGTCGCTGATCTTGACGGTCAGACAGTCGTTCTTAAGCGTATATAACATAGCACATCCTCCAAAACACATCTTGCATTATAGCACATCATCGGAAGAAATGCAAGTAGATAAAAGAATATCGCGCGCGCAAAGTGAAAAGCGCTTGACATCTCGCCTTTTTCCCTGTATGATAGGGACGTGATCCGCAAGCGGACGCAAAGGAGAACGGCCATGAAACGTCAAACGCTGAAAAAACTGATCCTGTCTTCTCTGTTTCTCGCCCTCGGTTACGTCCTGCCGCTGCTGACCGGGCAGATCCCCGCCGTCGGCAAGGCGCTTTTGCCCATGCACGTGCCGGTGCTTTTGTGCGGTTTCATCTGCGGCGGCCCGTGGGGGCTTTTGGTGGGCGCCGTGCTGCCGCTGACAAGAGCTCTCCTCTTCGGCATGCCGCCGATCTATCCCACCGCGCTCGCCATGACCTTCGAGCTGGCCGCCTACGGCTTTTTCGCCGGCTTTTTCTACCGCCTGTTCCGCCGCGGCACCGCCGCGATCTTTCTCGCCCTGCCCGCCGCCATGATCGTCGGGCGCCTCCTTTGGGGCGCGGCTTCCGCTTTTCTTTACGGCGTGGGCGGCAAAACCTTTACGCTGGCCATGTTCTGGGCGGGCGCCGTGGCAAACGCCGTGCCCGGCATCGTTCTGCAGCTGGTGCTCGTTCCCGCCGTCCTGCTGGCGCTGACAAGGGCAAAACTGATACCGTTAGAGGGTCAAATGCCCCGCTCCGGCGAAAAAACGCCCGACGAAAAGGCCGCGGAACGCCCCGACGGCGGCGAACCGCCCGCCGCGGAATGATCGCTTTTCCGTCGCAAGCAAACGGCAGCCGAAAACTGCCGTTTTTTCATACCGTTGCGGCACTTTTTGCCAAAGCAGAAAAAGGGTGCGGCCATGCGCCCTCTCGTCACGAAGATCGCCGTGCGGCAGGCGTGACAGCCCGCCGACAGTTGTCCGCCTTGAAATTTACAAATTATTTACATGTGCGCACGCCCACGCGCGTGCAAAATATGATATAATATGCTATAACCTTGTTTGCGTGGGTTCACATTACGCAAAAATAAGCAACAACATAAGGAGAACTACCATGGTCAAATCATCTTTTGCCGCTAAAACCGTTGCTCTCGTGCTGGCCGCGCTGCTTTGCGCCGCGTGCCTTCTGACGCTCGCCGCCTGCAAGAAAAAGGGCGGTAATGAAGTCGACGTCGAAAACGGCGCCGACGCCGCCGTCACCAACCGCGAGACCGACGGCCAGAAGTACACCTTTGACAGCGACTGCGAACTGTTCGTGCTGATCGGCGTGGACGAAGGCAGCTGCACCGATCCCGACGGTCACGAACTGGGCGGCGGCCGTGCCAACGCCGTTTTCGTCGCCTCCGCCAACACCCGCACCCCGAAGATCGACCTGATCCAGCTCGACCAGAACACCATGGTCGAAATGAAGACCTTTGATCGTTGGGGCCTTTCCGCCGGCAAGACCGTGGCGCAGCTTTCGCTGGCCTACGCCTACGGCGACGGTGACACCGAGAGCGCTCTGAACGTGGTGGGCGCCGTCAAAGCGCTGACCGGTCTGCCCGTTGACAGCTACGTGACCATCAACAGCGCCGCCATGGCCGACCTGGTCCGTCTGTCCGGCGCCGTGACCGTGACGACCGACGACGGCAACGTCACGCTGACCACCGCCGACCAATTCCAGGACTTCCTGCGTGAGCAGGGCTTCGGCATCAAAGCCAACGAAAAACGTATGGCCCGTATGCGTGCCTTTGTGCCCGCTTTCTTCAGCGCGCTCAAAGCCGCCAACGCCGAACCTTCCGCGCTGGGCAACAACATCAAATCCAACATTGCCGTGGGCGAAAAATTTGCCGCTTACAAATCTTACGAACTGAACACGCCCGTCAAAGCCCTCGAGGGTCAATCCCAGCTTGTGGGCGACTTTGTGGAATTCA
>CAMZFG010000075.1 GCA_947306035.1 uncultured Clostridia bacterium
AGATCGACCTGAACGACCCCGTCGACAAGTACGTTCCGTTAAACGGCAAATACAAGTATCCCACCCTGCTCGACCTGCTGACGCATCACGGCTACCGGCCGATGCCCTCGCGGAAACTGATCTGGAACTGGCTGTTCCGGCGGCATTTGCTGAACCACAACATTTACGAGAGCAAGGACGGGACGGCGCTGCAAAACTATCTGCGGCTCAAAAAACCGCCGAAAAAGCTGCGCTACTTTTATTCCGACCTCAATTACGCCGTGCTGGGCCTTGTGACAGAACGGGTGTGCGGGCAGCCCTACGAGGACGTCATGGAAGCGTTCATACGGTCGGAACTGCGGCTGGAAAAGACGTCTTTCTCGCCCCGTGACGGCACATTGTTGGACAGTTACAGCAAAAGAAAACGCTGCGGACGGCTGCGTTGGCGGCGCGGCGACGTCTACCGGGCGGCGGGCGGACTGTACGCCACGGCAGGCGACGCTTTCCGCTTCGTTTCACGCACGCTGGACGGCAGCGTTCCCTGCCTTGACGAGACTCTGCAGAAGCGCCGGACCATCCTGTTCGGCAAACTGAAACTGGGCATCGGGCTTGGTTGGCATTGCTATATCAACGGCAACTACTTTTTCCACAAGGGCGGCGTGGCCTGCTTTCGCACCAATTATTTCGTCGACGTCAAGCGTAAGATCTGCGTGTCGATCCTCTCCAACGTGCTGGGCAACAAATTCAACAACACGACCACGATCGGCATGAGCATTTACAAAGACCTCAAAGAGGCGCTGAAAAACAAGCCCCGTTCTGTCTGACGGCGTGATCCCGCAAAGGGCACGCCGTCTTTTTTTGCGTGAAAACGCAGGTTGACAAGGCGCGCGGCATGATATAAAATGAAAACAGCGGCACGCGTCGCTCCGCCTTTTGGGCGGGCGGCAAAAGGAGGCAGACATGAACGAATGGGATGCGGTACGCGAAGACCTGCTGCAGGTGACGGGATACGACGTGCTGGGCGGGTTGCCCGACCCGTTTCTGACCGAGGCGGGCGTGCGCCTGACCTCGCCCCGCGAATGGGCGGCGCGGCGGGCAGAACTGTATCGCACGGTCATTGAACTGCAATACGGCACGCAGCCGCCGAAGCCCGATCTTCTCACGGTCGAACGACTGTGCGACGACCCGCGCGAATGTACGTTCATCATTCATACGGGCACGCGCGAACGCCCCGTGCGCTTCCGCATGCACGTACTGCTGCCGAAAACCGACGAAAAATGCCCCGTCATCGTGGACGGGGACGGGTGCTGGCGCTATCACATGGACCGGGATTATCTGAACGCCGCGCTGGAAAAAGGCGTCGGCTGGGTGCTGTTTGACCGCACCGAACTGGCGCACGACAGCCGAAAAGAGGGGCGCGTCGGCGCGCTGTATCAGACCTATCCCGGCTACACGTTCGGGGCGCTCGGCGCGTGGGCCTGGGGTTATATGCGCTGCGTGGACGCGCTGGAAAAACTCGATCTGCCCGTGGACATGGACTGGATCGTTTTCAGCGGACACTCCAGAGGCGGCAAGACCGCCGCGCTGGCCGGGGCGCTGGACGCACGCGCGCGGGTCGTCAACCCCAACGAGACCTGCGCCGGTGCGTGCGGATGTTACCGCGTGCATATGAGCGGCCGCTACGACGGCGGGCCGGAACAGCGCAGCGAGACGCTGGACGATCTTTGGGGGCGTTTTGCCTTCTGGATGGGGCCGGACATGGGCGCCTACGCGGGGCGCGAGGCCGACCTGCCCTTTGACGCGCACGAACTGAAGGCCATGATCGCGCCGCGCATCCTGTTCGTCTCGGAAGCAGCGGGCGACCTGTGGGCCAACCCCGTCGGCTCCTGGCAGACCACCATGGCGGCGGGCGAAGTGTTCCGCTTTCTCGGCGCGGAGAAAAACCTGTTCTGGTACTTCCGGCCGGGCAGACACGCGCACGCCGTCGCCGACGTGACCGCGCTGGTCGGCGTCGTGCGGCATTGCCGCAGCGGCGAACCGCTCGACCCCCGTCTGTTCCGTTTGCCGTTCAAAGCGCCCGACCTCGCCTTTGACTGGCGCTGCCCCTGAAAGATCGTTTATAAAAAAGTGTTGTCAAAACGCGTTTTTTGTGCTATACTGACTATAATTGAGAGCAAAAGGCGGTGATTCGTATGGATCAGGACCTGAAACAACATCTCGACCACCTGCTGACGCGGGCCGCGGCGACGCTGGCGCTGTTTGTGGCGGCGCTCGTGTTTTTTGTGCTGGCGCTGGCGTTTTTCTGGGCGCAGAAAGCGGTGGCGTTCCTCTTCTTTCTTTTGTTCATCGCCTCTATGCTGGCCTTTGCCCTGCTCGGGCGCCTGGCGCGGCGCGAGGCGCGCCGCCGTTTGCCGGAACTCGTGACCCTGCGGGCGCGGCGTCCCCTCTCTTTCGAGGAACTCGACGTGACCCTGCGGCACAAGATCGACGAGGGCGTGCCGCAGCAGTTCCACAACAGCGTGCTGCTCTTTGACCTGCACGGCGACACGGAAGCGCGCGTCATCCTCTACAAGACCCCCGCCTTTGACAAAAAGGAATTCGACGACCTGCGCCGGCAGATCGAACAGCAGGCGGGTGATATGACGCCGGGCGCGTGGCGCCTGAACCTGATCTGCGTCAGCCGCGTGGACGAGCCCCTGCTCCGCCAGGTGGCGGACAACGCCCTGCACGGCATGGCGAGAACAGGCGGCGCTCTGACGATCGCCGTGTGCCACGATCAGGTCACGCTGCCGCCCCTGTACGGCTGCTGCAACGTGCGCGACGTGCTGTGCTACAAAAAACTGATCGCCTATTTCGAGAAAGAATTGCTGTAATGAAAACCCCGTGCGGCGTGCCGCACGGGGTTTGTTTTATTTCTCTTTCCACTCGCCCTCAATGGTCTTTTCGTCTTTGCTCTCCGGCTCGTCGTTTCTGTGTATCTCAACGACGGGGTGATCGAACAGAATGTGAAAGACGGGGATGGTGAGGAACAGCACCCACCACGGGTGCCAGCCGTGAATGGTAAAGCCGATCGTCAGATAGGCGGCGACGACCACCAACTCGTAGGAGATGTGAAAGCGCTTGAGCCCCAACACGAACGGCATGAGCGGCACGATGGCAAACACAAACAGCGACCACCGCCATTCGTCAAGATAATACCCGATGAGAATGTAGGCGATGATGGCCACGAACAGCGTGCAGGCGCAGATCTTTGCCCGGATCCCTTTGCTTTTTTTCATAGTGATCTTCCTTTCCTCGGCAAGTTGCCCTAAATCAAGTTTATTATGGCACAGTTCGGCCGATTTGTCAATGCGGCGGACAAATTTTTGTTTTGCTTCGCTTTTTTTCGCGCGTTTTCTTGACAAGTCGCGCGCGGCGTGCTATACTAACTTCAATATTTCCATAAGCAAACGCGATGACCGGACCCAGTAGGATGCGCGAGACCCTTTCAGAAAGCCGCCGGATGATGCGAGGCGGCAGGCAACGCAGACCGAATTACTTCCGTGAGCGGCAAGGCCAAACCCCGATGGCAGTAGGTTTTGACGGTGCGCCCGTTACGCGCGGGGCCTTTGGCCCGTGAGTGCCCGCCATGCGGGAATTGAGGTGGTAACACGGCTTCGGCCGCCCTCTGGAACTTCGGTTTCAGGGGTTTTTGTTTTTTCAGGAGGCAACGATGATACTGACAGATCTGTTGGAGCGCAACGCGGCGCACTTTGCCGACGAGGTGGCGCTGGTGGAGATCAACCCCGCCGAAAAAGAGACCCGACGCATGACGTGGCGGGAATTTGAACTGGTAGAGCCGAACATCAGCGCGCCCTACTACCGCCGGGAGATCACCTGGCGCGTGTTTGAGGAAAAAGCCAACCGTTTTGCGGGGGCTCTCACGGCCCGCGGCATTCACAAGGGCGACCGTGTGGCCGTTCTTCTGATGAACTGCATCGAGTGGCTGCCGATCTATTTCGGCATTCTCAAAACGGGCGCCGTGGCCGTGCCGCTCAATTTTCGCTATACCGCCGAGGAGATCAAGTATTGCCTGGGTCTGGCCGAGGTGCACGCTCTGGTGTTCGGGCCGGAATTCATCGGCCGGGTCGAGGAGATCGCCGAGAGCGTCAGCCGCGGGCGTCTGCTCATTTACGCGGGCCCCGGCTGCCCCACCTTTGCCGAGGATTATGCCGACATGACCGCTGAACAGCCGAGCGTTTTTCACGGCCCGTTCCTGACCGAAGACGACGACGCGGCCATCTACTTCTCTTCCGGCACCACCGGCTTTCCGAAAGCCATTCTGCACGCGCACCGCGCGCTGATGCACGCCGCCGTGGTAGAGCAGAAACACCACGGGCAGACGCGTGACGACGTGTTTCTCTGCATTCCGCCCCTGTACCACACGGGCGCCAAAATGCATTGGTTCGGCAGTCTCTACGCCGGCAGCCGCGCCGTCATTCTCAAGGGCACCTCGCCCGAGACCATTCTGCGCGCCGTCAGCGAGGAGCGCTGCACCATCGTGTGGCTGCTGGTGCCGTGGGCGCAGGATATTCTGGGCGCGCTCGACCGGGGCGAACTCAAACTCTCCGACTATCATCTCGATCAATGGCGGCTGATGCACATCGGGGCGCAGCCCGTGCCGAAGAGTCTCATTCACCATTGGCTGACCTACTTCCCGCACCACGCCTACGACACCAACTACGGCTTGTCCGAGTCCATCGGCCCCGGCGCGGTGCATCTCGGCGTGGAGAACGTCGACAAAGTGGGCGCCATCGGCAAGCCCGGCTACGGTTGGGAGACCATGATCGTGGACGAACACGACGAACCCGTCAAGCGGGGCGACGTGGGCGAGCTTTGCCTGCGCGGGCCCGGCGTGATGAAATGCTACTACAACGACCCGGCCGCCACCAAAGAGGCGCTGCGCGACGGGTGGCTGCACACCGGCGACATGGCCACGGAAGACGAGGACGGCTTTATCTTTTTGGTGGACAGAAAGAAAGACGTCATCATCACGGGCGGCGAAAACATCTACCCCGTGCAGATCGAGGACTTCATGTCCGGCTTTGACAAGATCAAGGACGTGGCCGTCATCGGCCTGCCCGACCCCCGTCTCGGCGAGATCGCCGTGGCGATCGTGGAGCTGAAGCCCGGCGTCAGCTGCACCGAAAAAGAAGTGAACGACTTTTGCATGGATCTGCCCCGCTACAAACGGCCGCGCCGCATCATTTTCGCGGACGTGCCGCGCAACCCCACCGGCAAGATCGAAAAGCCCCTGCTGCGCCGTCGGTACGGCGGCGAGAACCTGGTGGCCACGCAAAACAACGGATGAAAGCGAGATTACCATGAAAAAACTCATGATCGGCAACGAAGCGGTCTCCCGCGGCCTTTACGAGGGCGGGCTCGGATTTGTTTCGAGTTACCCCGGCACGCCGTCGACGGAGATCACCGAATTTCTCTCCAAATACGACGAGAGCGAACTGCACAGCGAGTGGGCGCCCAACGAAAAGGTGGCCATGGAAGCGGCTTTCGGCGCGTCGCTCGCGGGCGTGCGCGCCGCCTGCGCCATGAAACACGTGGGCCTGAACGTGGCGGCGGATCCCCTCTTTACCCTCTCTTATACCGGCGTCAACGGCGGCCTTGTCATCTGCGTGGCAGACGACCCCGCCATGCACTCCTCACAGAACGAGCAGGATTCGCGGCACTATGCCATTGCCGCCAAAGTGCCCATGCTGGAGCCGTCTGACTCGGCGGAGGCGCTTGCCTTTGCCAAAGCGGCGCTCGACCTCTCCGAGCAGTTCGACACCCCCGTGCTGCT
>CAMZFG010000076.1 GCA_947306035.1 uncultured Clostridia bacterium
CGCAAGCGCAAAAATCTGTTATAATAGTAGTAAGCAACGGGCGCGTTTTTACTTCCCTGCCGCCGCGTGCCCGCCAAAAAACGGAGGTTTTACGAAATGGCCATTAAAATGAGAGTGCTTTGCGACTCGAAAAAAGGTAAGATCAACACGCTGGCGACCATGATCCAGCACGAGTATGATCTGCCCATCAACGCGCTGGACAAGATCCCGCCCGCCTATTCCTGCGACAAGGAGCGCGTCGTCATTCTGATGCTGTCGCTGAAGGGCGAACCCGACAACTATCTGCGCCTGTTCTGCCAGGAAATGACCAAAGCCCGCGCCCAGAACACGGCCCTGATCATCGACGGCACCGAGGCCGCCGCCAAAGCGATCAAAGCCATTCTCAAAGAGGCCGGCACCAACGTGATCGACGAGGTGCTGTATATCAAAGGCGGCTTTGCCCTTTTCAAGAGCGTCACCGAAGAAGAAAAAGAGCAAGTGCGCGCGTTTTGCAAACGCGTGGTCGAAAACCTGCAATGATTTGCACAAACAACGGCCGACGGGTGCGTCGGCCGTTGTTTTTTTATACGAATTTGCCGTTATATGTTGCTCTTTCCCTCTTTTTATGCTATAATAATTTTATCTATAGTTTTTTGCTCGCGGCGGCTGCGCCGCGGCAGTTTTCGAGGTGCGCTATGAAATACCTGATCGTTATTCCGGACGGCATGGCAGACGAACCGATCTCCGCTCTCGGCGGCCTGACGCCCATGGCCAAAGCCGTCAAACCCTGCATGGATCGTCTGGTCAAGACCGCGCTGGTCGGCACCGTCTCCAACGTGCCGCAAGGCATGGTGCCGGAAAGCGACACCGCCAACCTGGCAATTCTCTCCTACGACCCCAAAGTCTACTCCCGCGGCCGTTCTCCCCTGGAGGCCGTCAGCATGGGCATCGACATGAAGCCGGACGAGACCGCCTATCGCTGCAACGTGGTCACGCTGACCGACAACGGCGAGGATTACGACGACAAGATCATTCTCGACCACAGCGCCGACGAGATCACCACGCCGGAGGCCGATCTTTTGGTCAAAGCCCTGCAGGAAAAACTCGGCGACGACGTCAAGACTTTTCACACCGGCATCAGTTATCGGCATTGTCTGATATGGAAGAACGGCGACGACCGCTATCCTTTCATGCGGCCGCACGATATCCTCGGCAAGCGCATCGGCGAATATCTGCCCAAAAAGGAGAACGGCGGCGAGGCGTTTTACCGCCTGATGCGGGACAGTTTCGACATTCTCAATCATCATCCCGTCAACGAAGAGCGCCGTCGGCGCGGTCTGCGGCCCGCCAACTCCGCCTGGCTGTGGAGCCCCGGCAAAAAGCCGCAGCTTCCCTCTTTCAAGCAAAAATGGGGGCTTGACGCCGCCGTGATCTCCGCCGTCGATCTGATCAAGGGCATCGGCCTTTGCGCCGGTATGCGCTCCATCGACGTGCCGGGCGCCACCGGCAACGTGCGCACCAACTACCGCGGCAAGGCAGAGGCCGCCGTCGGCGCGTTTTGCGACGGCTGCGATCTGGTCTACGTGCACGTTGAGGCGCCTGACGAGTGCGGTCACCGCGCGGAACTCGACAACAAGGTGCTCTCGATCGAAAAGATCGACGCCGATATCCTGGCCCCCGTGGTCGAATACCTGGAAAGCACCGGCGAGCCCTATCGCGTCATGGTGCTGCCCGATCACCCCACGCCCATCCGCGTGCGCACCCACACCATTGATCCCGTACCGTTCTTTATTTACGATCCGCAAAAGCCGCTTGCGGGCGCCGACGCGTTCACCGAAGCCGACGCGGCCGCGAAAAATAACTATCTGCCGAACGGCTATCGGCTGATGGAACTCTTGACAAAACCGTAAGGAGGCGTTTTATGGCCACGCAACCCAAAAAAGCCCCCAAAAACGCGCCGCAGGAGCAGACCGGCGCCGCCGCCTCGGTGGTGGAGTATCTGGAACTGTTCGTGTTCGCGTTTGCCTTCGTCATGGTGCTGATCACGCTGTTCGCCCGCCTTTCGTGGGTCAGCGGCCCTTCCATGAACAACACGCTGCAGGACAAGGAAAAACTGGTCATTTCCGACCTGTTCTATACCCCGAAACAGGGCGATATCGTGGTGTTTCACCAGACTAGCGACACCGTTGACCGCTTCAACGAGCCCATCGTCAAGCGCGTCATCGCCACCGCCGGCCAGTACGTCAGGATCGATTACGCCGCCAACAAAGTGTACGTTTCGGACGACGACGTTTTCACGGAAGACGAAGTGCTGGACGAGAGCGGCTACGCCTATTTCAGCGGCGGCGTCTGGAACGAGGCCAAACGCGGGCGGCTTTCCGACGTGTTCGACGTGCCCGAGGGGCATCTGTTCGTGATGGGCGACAACCGCAACAACTCCAGCGACAGCCGTTCCCCCGCCATCGGTTTCGTGGACGAACGCCGGGTGGTGGGGCGCGTGCTGTTCCGCATCACGCCGCTCTCCAAATTCGGCAAGGTGAACTGATATGCCGACCGATATCATACAATGGTTCCCCGGTCACATGGCCAAAACGCGCCGTCTGATCGGTGAGAACCTCAAAAACGTGGACGCGGTCATCGAACTGCTGGACGCGCGCATTCCGCAAAGCTCCGAAAACCCGGAGATCGGAAAACTGCTCGGCGGCAAACCGACCGTGACCCTTTTGAACAAAGCGGGGCTCGCGGATCCCGCCGAGACCGACCGCTGGATCGCGTACTGCAAAAAAGCGGGCCGCATCTGTCTGCCGTTCGACTGCGCCGGTAAGACCGGCCTTGCCGCCCTGCGCCGCGCCCTGTGCGACGTCACCGCCGAAAAAGCGGCGCGCTACGCGCAAAAAGGCGTCAACCGCCGCCTGCGCGTCATGGTGGTGGGCATTCCCAACGTGGGCAAATCGTCGCTGATCAATCTGCTTTGCGGCGGCAAAAAGGCCAAGGTCGAAGACCGCCCCGGCGTGACGCGCACGCCGCAGTGGATCCTGACGGACGACGGCTTTCAACTGATGGATATGCCCGGCGTGCTGTGGCCGCGCTTTGACGACCGCGAAACGGGCGAAAACCTGGCGCTGACCGGCGCCATCAAAGACGACGTGGTCGAGACCGAAACGCTGGCGATCACGCTGTGCCGCAAACTGCGCGCGCTTTACCCCGCTCTGCTTGCCGCCCGCTACAAACTGGACCAGGCGGCCCTGACCGATCTTTCCGACGCCGATCTGTTTCTCGCGATCGGCAAAAAGCGCGGATTTCTCGTCAGCGGCGGCGAGATCGACACCGAGCGAACGGCGGGCGTGCTGTTGGACGAATTCCGCGCCGCCAAAATCGGCCGCATCACGCTCGACCGCGTTCCGAAAGGAGAAGACCGTGCTGACCTATGATCTGGAAGCGGCCCTAAACCGCGAAGGTTATACCGCCGTTTGCGGCGTGGACGAAGCCGGAAGGGGCCCGCTCTGCGGCCCGGTGGCCGCCGCCGCCTGCATTCTGCCGACGGGCCTCGTCATCGAAGGGCTGGACGACTCCAAAAAACTGACGCCGCAAAAACGCGACAAACTCTACGACGTCATCGTAAAGAACGCCGTGGCGTACTGTGTGGCGCTCGGCAGCGTGGAAGAGATCAACGAGACCGATATCCTCTCGACCACGCTGCACACCATGCGCCGCGCCATCGAGGGGCTTGCCGTCAAGGCGGACTACGCCCTGATCGACGGCAATATCACCCGCGGTTTCACGCTGCCCGCCCGCGCCGTCGTACACGGCGACGCCACCTCGCCGAGCATCGCGGCGGCCTCGATACTGGCCAAGGTGACGCGTGACCGCATCTGCCTGGAACTGGACGCGGCCTATCCGCAGTACGGCATTGCCAAACATAAGGGCTACGGCACCAAAGAACACATGGAGGCCCTGCGCAAATACGGCCCCTGCCCCATTTACCGCACCAAATTCATTCGTTTTCTCGATACATGAAGACCTACGACGCCAAAACGATCGGCAAGATCGGTGAAAAAACGGCCGCCCGCTATCTGAAACGGCACGGGTTTCGCATTCTCTCGAAAAACGCGCGCTGCGGCAGAAACGAACTCGATCTGATCGCCGCCGACAAGACCAACGTCCTGTTCGTCGAGGTCAAGACGCGCACCTACGAAACGGCAGACGCGGCCGCCCCGAACCGCCCCGGCGACGCGGTGGATATCGGCAAACGGCAGCGCACCGTCAAGGCCGCCTTCGACTATCTGCGCGAACATCCGACGACCAAAGCGCCGCGACTGGACGTCATCGAGGTCTATCTGGACCGTTCCGACCGCATGCGACCCTTTTTTGTCAATCACATCGAAAACGCTTTTTCCGTCAAAGGAGCCAAACGCGCATGAACCTGATCGACCTGCATTGCGATACGCCCGCCGCGCTGTGGCGGCGCGGGGCCGGGCTTGTCCGCAGCGACCTGCACGTCGATCTGGAAAAAACGGCTCCTTTCGACGCCTACGTACAGGCCGCCGCCTACTTCACGCCCCGCTCGGTGTCCGACGCCGACGGCATGGAACAGGTGCGCGCGTATCACGCCTGCCTCACGCGGGCCGTTGCGGGCGCGCCCGGCGCGATGATGATCCGCGGCAAGGCAGACCTGCAAACGGCCGTGACGAGCGGCAAACGCGGGTTTTTGCCCGCTTTGGAAGATCTGCGCGTCCTGTGCGGCAATTTGGATCCTATCACCGAACTGCGGGAGATGGGCGTGCGCATCGTCACCCCCGTCTGGCGGGATCAAAGCTGCATCGGCGGCGCCTGGAACACGGACGCGGGACTGACGCCTTTCGGCAAACGAGCCGTCGAACGCGCCCTGTCGCTCGGTATGATCCCGGACGTATCGCACGCCTCGAAAGCGACTTTCGACGACGTCGCGGCGCTGTGCCGCGCCGCCGCAAGGCCCTTTGCCGCCACGCACTCCTGCGCCTTTTCCCTCTGTGCCCACGGGCGCAACCTGACCGACGAACAAATGAAAATCATTGCCGACGCGGGTGGCCTTATCGGCGTCAACCTTTACCCCGTCTTTCTGACCGGAAGCGACCGCGCCGACCTTGACGACGTCGCGCGCCACGTGCGCCGTATCGCAGACACAGCCGGCTACGACGCCGCGGCGATCGGCAGCGATTTCGACGGCGTGGACTGCCTGCCGCGGGGCATCGCTTCCGTGCGCGATCTGCCGCGCCTGTGCGATCGTCTGACGGCGCAGGGATATTCCGAAGACGCGCTTGAAAAACTGTTTTATAAGAACGCTTACCGTTTTCTGATCGAAAACCTGACCTAAACCGATGGAGGAAGAAAAATGAACTATTGCAGCACACGCGATCCCGCCGCCGCGACCAAGACGGCGGCCGAGATCATCAAACAAGGCCTTGCCGAGGACGGCGGTTTGTTCGTGCCGACCGAACTGCCCACGCTGACGGGCAGCGATATCCAACGGCTGCGCAGCATGGATTATCCCACGCGCGCCGCGACCGTGCTCGGCCTGTTTCTGACCGATTACACGGCCGAGGAACTCTCTGCCGACTGCCACGCCGCCTACAACGAGAAGGCGTTTCCCGGCGGCGCCGCGCCCCTGCGCGATTGCGGCGACGGCCTGTTCACGCTGGAACTCTGGCACGGCCCCACGGCCGCTTTCAAGGATATGGCGCTGCAGATCATGCCGCGCCTGCTCTCCCGCGCCCTGACCAAAACGGGCGAAACGCGCACGGCGCTGATCCTGGTCGCCACCTCCGGCGACACGGGCAAGGCGGCCC
>CAMZFG010000077.1 GCA_947306035.1 uncultured Clostridia bacterium
CACGCCTGGTTCCATTTTGCCGTGCGAAACGCCGGGCCGAACGATATTTTGCTGGTGGCGACGGACAAGGAAGAGGGTTGGTATTTCAAAAACCCGCAGTTCGTGGCCTACGTCAACGGCAAAACGCGCCAGGGGCTTGACGTCAACCACCACGAACTGTATATCGACGAGGGCGACAACGACGTTTATCTGTACGGGCACACCGGCTTTGCCAACGCCGACGCGTGCCTGACCGTGAAGCTGGTGACGGTCGACCGCGCCGTCCGCGACCTGTACTACGACATCGCCTATCCGCTCGACATGCTGACGTTTTTAGACGCCGAGTCGGGCGAATACGCCGATATCCTCTCTTATCTGCACACCGCCGTCTCCATGCTCGAATTCTCCGACCCCGCCGCTTTCGGCGCCTCGGTGCGGGCGGCACACGCGTATCTGACGACCGCCTTTTACGGCGAATACTGTGCGCCGCAGCGGGCGACCACCGTTTGCATCGGTCACACGCACATCGACTGCGCCTGGCTGTGGACGCTGCGGCAGACCCGTGAAAAGGTGCAGCGCTCCTTTGCCACCGTGCTGACGCTGATGAAACGCTATCCCGAATATCGTTTTACGGCGTCGCAGCCCCTGGAATATCAGTTTCTCAAAGAGGATGACCCCGACCTTTACCGGCAGGTCAAAGAGCGCATTCGCGAGGGCCGCTGGGAAGCCGAGGGCGCCATGTGGGTCGAGGCGGACTGCAACCTGACCTCGGGCGAAAGTCTGGTGCGGCAAATTCTGTACGGCAAGCGTTTCTTCAAAGAAGAATTCGGCATTGACAGCCGCGTGCTGTGGCTGCCCGACGTGTTCGGTTATTCCGCCGCGCTGCCGCAGATCCTGAAAAAATCGGGCGTGGACTGGTTCGTGACATCCAAGATCAGTTGGAACGACACCAACCGCATGCCCTACGACACCTTTTTGTGGCGCGGCATTGACGGCACGGCCGTCAACACGCATTTTCTGACGGCGCAAAGCGACTACGGCAAGCCCTCGGACAAGCACGTCACCTACAACGGTCACACCAATGCCCGCATGATCGCCGGCACGTATAAGCGCTACGGCCAAAAGGCGCTGCACCACGAGGCGCTGCTGCCTTACGGCTTCGGCGACGGCGGCGGCGGCCCCACGGCCGAGCAGATCGAACTGCTGCGCCGCGGCTTCAACGGCGTGCCGGGCTGCCCCAACGCGCGCCCCGGCTCTGTGCGCGAATTTCTGGAGCGGTTGGCAAAAAGCATCGAGGGCGACCCCCGCCTGCCCGTGTGGCAGGGCGAGCTGTACCTGGAATTTCACCGGGGCACTTACACCACGCAGGCCAACAACAAGAAAAACAACCGCCGCGCCGAGTTGCTCTATCAGAACGCCGAGCTGCTGGCGACCGCCGACAAAGCACTGTTCGGCACGCCGTTTCCGACAGAGGAGCTCCGCCGCGGCTGGCGCATTCTGCTGACCAATCAGTTCCACGATATCATTCCCGGTTCTTCCATTCGCGAGGTGTACGAGCAATGCGACCGCGACTACGCCGAGGCGTTCGGCATCGGTCAAAAGATCGTTGCGGCCGCCGAGGACCGCGTGGCGGCCGCCATCGACGCGCGCGAGGGGTACGTGGTCTTTAACCCCCACGGCTTTTTGACAGAGGGCCTTGTGCGCATCGACGGCAAGGCGGCGCTGACCCCGCCCGTACCGGCCAAGGGCTATGCCGCGGTCGACCGCTTCGTCACCGAGAACCACGTGGACGTTCGCGACCATACCGTGGAAACAAACCGCTATCGCGTGGTCTTTGACGACTGCTGGCAGATCGCCTCGCTCTACGACAAGCGGCAGAGCCGCGAGGTGCTGCAGGCGGGCAGACCCGGCAACGAGCTGCGGCTGTACGACGACCGCCCCGACATTTACGACGCCTGGGAGTGGCAGGCCTACTCGCGCGAAAAGTATCACACCGTGACCGCCGTGGACGCCGTGAAAACGGTGCAGGACGGCGTGCGCCGCGGCGTTTGCGTCACGCGGAGTTTCGGCGCCTCGCGCATCGAGCAGACGATCTGGTTCTACGACGACGCGGGTCAGATCGACTTTGAAACGCATATCGACTGGCACGAGGAACACCGCATGCTCAAGACCGCGTTCCCCGTGGACGTGCACGCGAGCCGCGCCACGTTCGAGATCCAGTTCGGCGCCATGGAGCGCCCGACCCACTTCAACACCGACTGGGAGCAGGCCAAATTCGAGACCTGCGCGCATAAATACGTCGATCTTTCCGACAGCGGCTACGGCGTCAGTCTGCTCAACGACTGCAAGTACGGCCACGACGTGCACGACGGCGTGATGCAGCTCTCGCTGCTGCGCTCGCCCACCTGGCCCGACAAGGAAGCCGACCGGGGCGAACACACCTTTACCTACGCGCTGTGCCCGCACGCGGGAACGCTGGCGGACAGCGACACGGTCAAGCGCGCCTACTACCTCAACGAGCCCATGACCGCCGTCAAGGCCACCGGCAAAAAGACGACGATACCCGCCGCCTGGTCCGCCGTGACGGTCGACCGTGAAAACGTGATCTGCGAGACGGTCAAAGAGGCCGAGGACGGGAGCGGCGTGATCCTGCGCTTTTACGAGTGCGCCGACCGCCGCACGACGGCCGCCGTCAAACTCGGTCTGCCCGCAAAAGAGGCCTGCCTTTGCGACCTGATGGAGAACGAACTGCAAAAACTGCCGCTGACGAACGGCACGTTCACCTATACCTTTGGCAATTTCGAGATCGTCACCGTCAAGATCAAAGCGTAACGTGCGGCGCACGCCGACAACGGAGGCAACATGAGCATTCAAAAACTCACGCCCGCCTGCAAGAACTATCTGTGGGGCGGCAGCAAACTCAAAGAAAAATACGGTAAGCAGGCAGAGGACGACGTCGTCGCCGAGACGTGGGAGCTTTCGTTTCATCCGGACGGGCTGACGCGCGGCGAGGACGGCCAACCGCTGACAAAAACGCTGACCGCGCGGGAGCTGGGGCAGAACGTCAGGGGCTTTCCCTTTTTCCCCGTGCTGGTCAAGTTCATCGACGCCAAGGGCGACCTGTCGTTTCAGGTACACCCCTCGGACGCCTACGCCCTGAAAAACGAAAACTCGTTCGGCAAGACCGAAATGTGGTACGTCGTCGAGGCCGAGGCGGGCGCGGGCATCTATCTGGGCTTCAACCGCGACGTCACAAAAGACGAGGTCAGGGCCGCCGTGGCCGACGGTTCGATCAAAAACCTGCTCAACTTTTATCCCGTCAGGGCCGGGGAGACCTATTTCATTCCGTCCGGCACGGTGCACGCCATCTGCCGCGGCTGTCTGATTTTGGAGATCCAGCAGAACAGTAACCTGACGTATCGCGTCTACGACTACGACCGGATCGACAAAAACGGGCAAAAACGCCCGCTGCACGTGGAAAAGGCCCTGGCCGTCATGCGGCCGGAGCGGTTCGTGCCGCAAAAGCGCACGGGCGACCTGCTGGGCGTGAGCCGGTACTTTACCGCCCGCAAATACACGGGCGAGCAGACGCTCGGCACCGACGGCAAGACCTTTCATTGCGTGACCTGCGTCGGCGGTTTCGGCACGCTGCAAGGCAGAGAGATGAGAGCCGGCGACAGCTTTTTCGTCAGCGCCGATCACGGCGCATACCGCATGGAAGGCAGCGCCGAGGTGGTGGTGACTTCCGTGCGCAGGTACTACCTCGGCATCGATCTCGGCGGCACTTTTATCAAGGGCGGCGTGGTCGACGACGCGGGCAATATCCTCGTCAGCGACAAGGTGGCGACGGAGAGCCGCAGGGGCGCCGACGCGGTGGCCGGCAGGATCGCCGATCTGTGCCTTTCTCTGCTCGCCTCGGTCGGGCTTGAACCGGCGGACGTCTGCGGCGTCGGCATCGGCGTGCCGGGTCTTGTCGACGGCGAGAGCGGCGAGGTGCTGTATTCCAACAACCTGAAATGGTCGCATTTTGCCATTGCCGATCGCGTCAAAAAAGCGACGGGCATCAAAGTCAGGATCGCCAACGACGCCGACGCGGCGGCGCTGGGTGAGTTCCGGTTCGGCGCGGGGCGCGGCGTGGACAACGCCGTGATGATCACCATCGGCACGGGCGTCGGCAGCGGCGTCATTGCCGACGGTCGCCTGTATCGCGGCAACGGCCGCGCGGGCGTGGAGATCGGGCACATGGTCATCCGCGCGGGCGGGCGGCGCTGCAACTGCGGCCGCCGCGGCTGCTTTGAGGCCTACTGCTCGGCCTCGGCGCTGGTGCGCGAGACGAAACGCGCCATGCGGCAGAACAAACAAAGCAAACTGTGGGAGATCGGCGGCCCCGATCGGGTCGACGGCAAGACCGCGTTCGCGTTTTACGACCGCGACGAAACGGCCAAAAAAGTCGTGGACGATTATATGGCGCTGCTGGCCGAAGGCCTGGTCAATATCTCCAGTATGTACCGACCGCAGAAGATCGTCATCGGCGGCGGCGTCAGCGCCGAGCCGGGCATCACCGTTCCGCTGCAGGAGGCGGTCGACAAGCGTTCGTTCGGCGGCGAACTGGCGCCGGCCTGCCGCGTCGTGCCGGCGGAAGCGGGCAACCGCGCCGGCATTCTGGGCGCGGCCGCGCTGTGGATGAAAACGTGACAAGAGAACACGACGCAAAAAAGCGACGGCAAGCCGTCGCTTTTTTGTTTGCTGTTTTGTATGAAGCCGTTACAGATCGATCTGGTAGCGGTTGGTGGCGTAGGCAAAGGCGTAGGCGGCGGCGTCACAGGCAACGGTGACGGAGCCGGTGACCACCACCTCGACGGAGCCGGCGGGCAGGTCGGCCTCGGTCAGGGTGAAGAGGCACAGGGCCGTGCCGCCGAGACTGGACGCCGTGATCTGCCCCGCGTTGACGGTGACGGCGCTGCCCGTCTCCGTTACGCTGCCCGTATAGGTGCGGGCGACGCCGTTCTCCGTGCGCACCGTGACGGTGAAATTGTAGGCGGAAAAGTCGGCCCTTGCCGCCGCGTTCCCCTTGAAAATACCGATCACGGCCAGGCCCCGCTGCCCTTCGAGCGCCCGCACGTTGACGTTGACGGCGGCGGTCAGTACTTTGAGTTTGGCCGCGCGCATCGTTTCGTAGTCGGGTATCATGGTCGCGCTGACGGTGTTGGCCGTATAGGGCAGTTCCAACGCGACGTTCTCGCCGGCGGGAATGATCTCGCGGGTCAATTTTTTGATCGCGCCGATATCCGCGTCCTGACTTTCGGTCAATGCCACGTAATGCCCGAACGTGTTGGAAAAACTGTCGGTGACGGGCGCGCCGCCGGAGGTGTACCGGATGATATCCATGGGCCACAGCACGACCGAGGGCTTCACGGCGTTGACGAGCGCGGGCTTGACCCCGTCCGAAAAGCCGTGGTGCGCCATTTGCATGATGTCCGACCGCAGATAGTCGGCGGTGTAGGTGCCCGTCAGCGTCTTGCTGACCCCGAACTCGGCGTCGGCGAGGAACAGGATCTTTTGCCCCGCCATGTTGAAGCGCAGCACGGTGGAGGTGTTGTTGCCGTCCTTTTCAAAGTCGTTGGTCTGCAGCATGCCGTTCTCGTAATAGGACTGCATCACGTCCTCGTGGGTGGCCAGCACCTCGACGGCGGCGCCCGCAAAACCGAGCACCATGCCGCTGTGGATCTTGGAATAGCGCATGGCGTCGGGCCAGAGTTTCATGGGTGTTTCCGCATCTATCGGCGCGTCGATGCCG
>CAMZFG010000078.1 GCA_947306035.1 uncultured Clostridia bacterium
AGCGAGCGGGTGGTCTCGATGTACTCGTTGATGCCGTAGCCCTCGTCGCTGACGATCTTCTGCACGTCGGAGGGGTAACCCGGAATGGGATAGTGCCGGAACACGCGCACGCCGAGCCCCTCGAGCCGGCGCTGAAACGCCACGGCGGCGGGTTGCTCCGCATAGCGGGTCAGCACCACGCTGCCCACGTAAAGGCCGCTGTCGCGGAAGGCGTCGATCAGGCGCAGCACGTCCTGGTCGTAGGTGATGCCGAGGTCGCCGCGCACCTTGTTCTTTTCAATATCGCCCGCGTTGATGACGATGACGATCTCCGCCTCGTCTTTCAGCTGCGCCAGCATGCGCACCTTGCTGTCCGGCGCAAAGCCCGGCAGCACCCGCGAGGCGTGATAGTCGTCAAACAGTTTGCCGCCGAACTCCAGATAGAGTTTGCCGCCGAACTGCCCGATACGCTCCCGGATGTGCGCCGATTGCGTGCGAATGTACTTATCGTTATCAAAACCGATCCTAAACATACGTGTGTCCCCCCTTATATGCGCGCCCGTAAGAAACAAATAAAATAACATAAGAAGTATAACACATTTTGCGGACGCTGGCAAGAGATTTTTCGCGTCGATCCGTCAAAAAACGCAGAATTTACAATTCGCCCGCCGTGCTTTTTGCCGCGGCGCCGTTTTATCAAAAAAGCCGCGCTTTGCGCGGCTTTGCAAACCGGATCGGCGTCACAGCTTGTCCGCCGCCGCCCGGTATTCCTCTTTGGTGGCAACGACGTTCAGGGCCGCCAGCAGGGCGTTCGGCGTCATGCCCGGTGGCAGCCCGAACGAGGCGGCCAGCCGATCCCGCCGCGCGGCGCACCCCGCCGTGCCCGAAAGCCCGTCGGCAAACAGGTCGGCTTTCGTCAGCCCCGCGTCTTTCGGGGGCGGCGCGTCGACGGCAAACGGAGCGAGAAGATCGTATAAAACGCCCCGTTCCTGGCCTTCCACGCCCAGCACTCCCGCCGCCGAGGGCTCTTTTTTGCGTTTTTCCTTACCCGCCACGCGCGGCACGTACAGGGGTATGACGCGCTCCCGCGGCACCGCCGCCCCGATATGCGAACGAATGAGCGTGCCCGCCCCGTCGGGGTCGGTCAAGACGATCAGGGGCGTTTTGGCGGCCAGCGCGCGGAGCAGGGCCGTTTTTTCCTTGCTCTTGAAAATGCCGAAACCGTCCGTCGTCAAGATCTGCCCTTCCATCACGGAAAGCAGCCGCAGGCGGTCGTACTTGCCTTCCACGATGACCGGATAGGCGATATGCAGTTTTTCCATCACGGTCACCGCCCTTTTTCAAATGTAATGGTGAAAATACAGTATCAGCACGGCCGTGCCGAGCAGGATGCGATAGACGCCGAAGCAGGCGAACGAATGCCGCCGCACGAACGCCGTCAGCGTGCGCAGCACCAAAAGCGAAACGACAAACGCGCCGATCATGCCCGCCGCCAGCAGCAGCCGTTCGTCGCCCGTCAGCCGCCCGCCGCCCGTCAGGAACCGCGCCGTGCGCAGCGCCGCCGCGCCCGCCATGACGGGCGCGCCGAGCAAAAAGGAGAACGAGGCCGCCGTGGGGCGATCCAGCCCGCAGACAAGGCCGCCGAAAATGGTCGCGCCGGAACGCGAAGTGCCCGGCACCAGCGACAACACTTGAAAAGCGCCCACGCCCGCGGCGCGGCGGGGCGAAATATCCGTCAGATCACGCACCGTTGCGGGGCTTTTTCGCACCGGCAGCAAAAACAGCACGCCGTAAAGGATCAGCATGGCCGCCACCACGGGCACCCGAAAGAGGTACCGTTCCAAAAGATCGTCGAGCAGAAAGCCGACGAGCGCCGCGGGCAGAGCGGCCACCAGGATCCTGCCCCACAGCGTCAGCACTTCGCGCCGCCAAAAGAACCGCCCTTTTCCAGCACCGTCAGCGCCCGTTTCGGCGGCAGGCAGCCGCCCGACGGGCCAAAGGTGGTCAAAATACAGGATCGGCACCGCCAGCATGGCGCCGAACTGCACCAGCACCTCGAACAGCGCGAAAAAGCCGTTATCCACCGGCGGCAATACCTGCCGCAAAAGGATCAGATGTCCCGTCGAAGAGACGGGCAGCCATTCCGTCAGCCCTTCCAATATACCGTAGATCAACCCCGTCAGTATCGCGCGCATAAAAAGCATCACCTCTGCCGTTTACCCTATGCGGCGGGGGCGCTTTTTATGCGGCAGGTCGGGGCAAGGTGTCGTTTATTTCTTTTTGCCGCCGTGCTCGCGGATATAGGCGGCATACGCCGCGGCGGCCTGTTCCGTCTTGTTGTCGCCCGGCTTGTAATACCGTCTGTCTTTGAGATCGTCGGGCAGATATTGCTGCGGCACGTAGTCGCAGGTGTAGTCGTGCGGATAGATATAGCCCTTGAACAGCGGCGAGCGCAGATGCAGGGGGACCGTTGTGCCTTTGCCCTGCTCCACGTCTGCCATGGCGGCGGCCAACGCCGCGTAGGCCGTGTTCGATTTCGGCGCCGTCGCCAGAAGGATCGCCGCGTGGGCCAGCGGGATCTGCGCCTCGGGCAGGCCCAGTTCCACCGCCGACTCGCAGCAGGCGCGCACGATAGCGGCCGCCTGCGGATAGGCAAGGCCGATATCCTCGCTGGCGATCACCTGCAAACGGCGGCACAGCGACAGAAGTTCGCCCGCCGCCACCAGTTTGGCCACGTAAAAGGCCGTGGCGTCGGGGTCGGAGCCGCGAATGGATTTTTGCAGGCAGGACAAAAGATCATAGTACGTGTCGTCGTTGAAGTTGCCGGACTTGACGAAAAAGCCGTCGACTTCCCCGGTCGTGACGGCGGCTCCCTCGCCCTGCCCCGCGGCGAAGTAGGCGTTTTCCAAAAGTCCGATGCCGCGGCGCACGTCGCCCCGCACAAGGCCCGCGATATAGGAGAGCACCTCGTCCGTTGCCGTCACCGCCGTTTTATGCTCGCGGTTGAGATAGTCGAGCGCCCGCGTCAGCGCCGGCACCATGTCGGCGGCCGACACCGGTTTGAACTCGAACAGCGAGGCGCGGGAGAGAATGGCGTTATAGATGTAGAAATGCGGGTTCTCGGTCGTCGACGCGATCAGGGTCACCCGCCCGTCCTCGATGTATTCGAGCAGACTTTGCTGCTGCTTGCGGTTGAAGTACTGGATCTCGTCGAGATACAGCAGAATGCCGCCTGAACCGAACAGGTTGTTGGTTTGTGAAAGAACGTCCTTGACTTGCGCCAACGTGGCCGTGGTGCAGTTGAGCCGGTGAAACACCATGCCCGACATTTTGGCGATCACGGCGGCCGCCGTGGTCTTGCCCGTGCCGGGAGGGCCGAAAAAGATCATGTTGGTCACGCGGCCGCTCTCCACCATGCGCCGCACCACGCCGCGGGGGCCGAACAGATGCGCCTGCCCCACGATCTCGTCAAACGAATTCGGGCGCAGCACGTCGGCAAGTTGCTCGTTTTTCATATCATTCTCCCCCTTTTTCGGCTTTTCCGGCATCACCGGCGCGCAGGATATCGCCCGGCTCCGCCCACGCGGGCAAATAAATATAGTAGGTCATCAGCGGGTGCGGCGTGCTTTCCAGCACCGCGCCCGTCTCGTCGTACAGTTCGTCGGCCGTCAGCGGCACGCCGACGCGCCCCGGAGACAGCAGTTCGATCGCTTCTCCCCGCGTCAGTTTGTTGCGCTGGGTCACGCGGCAGAGAACGCTGCCGTTTTTCTCGGTCGGAACGCCGGGCAAGACCGCCCTTGACTCCGCCACCGTCGCCAGATACGCTTTTTCCCGCAGGTAGCCGGGACGCTCACAGAGCTGCGGGGTCTTGCCGGGCTCGTCAAACCAAAATCCGGTGCAGTATTCCCTGTGCGAAACGCTTTCGACCTCGCGGTACCAGGCCTCGTCGAACGCGTAGTGCGCGGGGTCTTTGCGGTAGGCGTCCATCGCCATGCGATAGGCGTTGGTCACCGCCGCCGCGTAGTAGGCGCTTTTGACGCGCCCCTCGATCTTGAACGCGCCGACGCCCGCCTCGATCAGTTCGGGCAGGTGACGAATGCTGCACAGATCTTTGGACGACATGATAAAGGTGCCGTTTTCGTTCTGCTCGATCGGCATGGGCTGTTCGGGTCGTTTCTCTTCGGTAATGGTATAGTTCCAGCGGCAGGGCTGCGCGCAGGCGCCCCGGTTGGCGTCGCGCCCCGTCAACAGGTTGGAGAGCATGCACCGCCCGCTGTACGCCACGCACATCGACCCGTGCACAAAGGTCTCCAGCGTCACTTCCGGCACCGCCTCGTGAATGGCCCTGACCTCGTCGAGCGTCAGTTCCCTTGCCAGCACCAGCCGCGCCGCGCCGAGGGCCGCATAGGCGCGGGCCGCCGCGGGACTGACGATGCTGGCCTGCGTCGAGACGTGGATCTCGGCCGTCGGCCACAGTTCTTTGATCGTTGCCAGCACGCCGAGGTCGGTCACGATCAGGCCGTCCGGCCCGATCTCTTTGAGCCGCGCCAGATACGCGCGCAGCGCGGGATACTCGCCCCCGTGCGGCAGCGTGTTGACCGTCACGTAACATTTCCTGCCCCGTTCATGGGTATATGCGACGGCTTCGGCCAGTTCCCGCTCGTCGAAATTGTCGGCCGCCGAGCGCATGCCGAAGCGTTTGCCGGCCAGGTAGACCGCGTCCGCGCCGAAGCGCAGGGCGACTTTCAGTTTTTCAAAGTTGCCCGCGGGCGCCAACAGTTCCGTCACGGTCGTGCTCCTTTCTCTCGTTTCTTTCTTTATTATAGACCGCGCGCGCCCCGCTGTCAAGAAATCCCGCTTTTTTCTTGCAAAGCGCATGCGAGTGTGCTATAATGGATGCGAACGAGCGCGCCCCGTCGGCGCGGAAAGGAGAACGCCATGGATCCGGCCGTCTGGCGGCAAGCGCATCTTTCTGATCTTTGCGGCAAAGTCGCCGTCGTCACCGGCGGCAACAGCGGCCTCGGCTTTGAGACCGCCCTGGGACTTGCCGAGCGCGGGGCGGCTCTTGTGCTGGCCTGCCGCGACCCGAAAAAAGCGGAAGACGCCCGCGCGCGGTTGCTGACGCGCTTTCCCGCCGCCGTCGTCGATCTGCTGCCGCTCGACCTTTCCTCGCTGGCTTCCGTTGCCGATTTTGCGGGGCAGCTGGCGGCAAGGTATCAAAAAATCGATCTGTTCGTGCATTGCGCCGGGGTGTACTATCCCCGCGAGAAAACGACGAAAGACGGCTATCCCATGACCGTCGGCGTCAACGCGCTCGGCACCGTGCGGCTCACCGAGGCGACCCTGCCGCTGCTGGCAAAGGACGGGCGCGTCGTGTTCGTCACCAGCATGACCGACCGCCGCGGCCGCGTCAAGACGACGCCGCTGGCCGACGACGCCGCGAGCGGTTACGCCGCCTATTGCCGCAGCAAGTTTCTTTTGTCCGGCTACGCGTGCCGAAAAGCCGCCGAACGGGGCGAGAACGAACCGGCTTTCACGGCGGCGCACCCGGGCGTGACCCAAACGCCGCTTCTTTCCGCCGACAAAACGGCGGGCGTGCCGCTTTGGTCGCGCGTTTGGCACACCGTTTTGTACCGTTTTACCCATTCGCCGCAAAAAGCCGCCCTCTCCGTTCTCGCGGCGGCCGCCGACCCGACCGTGCAAAACGGCGACTATATCGGCCCGCGCGGCCTCTTCGGTATCAGCGGCTATCCCAAAAAGATCGCCTTTTGCCGCCGCGTTCGCA
>CAMZFG010000079.1 GCA_947306035.1 uncultured Clostridia bacterium
CACCGTGCGGCAGTACGTGACGGTCGGCTCGCTCGATATGCTCAAAAAAGCCGGCCGCGTCAAGGGTTCGGCGGCGTTCTTCGGCAACCTGCTCGGCGTCAAGCCCATCATCATCTCCGACAAGAACGGGCAGAACGTGCCCATCGTCAAGATCAAGGGCCGCCGTCAGTCGATTGACGAACTGGTGCGTCTGACGAAGGAAACGGTCGTCGATCCCGAAGAGCAGACGGTGTTCATCGGCCACGCGGACTGCCTGGAAGAAGCGGAGTATCTGCGCGACAAACTGCTCGCCGAAGTCGGCTTCAAAGACGCCTATATCAACTTTATCGGGCCGATCATCGGTTCTTCCATCGGCCCCGGCGCCATCGGCGTGTTCTCGTTCGGCAAGCCGGTGGAATACGCGATCTGATATGGCGACGTACGAACTGAACGGCGCGCTGTTTGCCGATATGGTGCGGGGCGGCACCGACAATCTGCGCGCCAACGCCAAGATCGTCAACGACCTCAACGTCTTTCCCATTCCGGACGGCGACACCGGCGACAATATGAGTCTGACCATGGAGGGCGGCGACAGCGCCATAGCGGGCGTGGCTTCCGACTCGATCTCCTATATCGCGGATAAACTGGCGGGCGGCATGCTGCTCGGCGCCAGAGGCAACTCGGGCGTCATTCTCTCGCAGCTGTTCGCCGGCATCGCCAAGGGGCTCGAAGGCGTGGAACGCGCCGACGCGCAGGCCCTCGGGCGCGCGTTTCAAAGCGGCGTCAAGCAGGCCTACGAGGCCGTGCTGACCCCCACGGAGGGCACCATTCTCACGGTGGCGCGCGAGGCAACGGAATACGCGGTGGAGCATCTGACCCCCGAGAGCACGCTGGAGGACTTTTTTGCCGCCTTTATCGATAAAATGCACGTTTCGCTGCAGAACACGCCGGAGCTTTTGCCCATTCTCAAGGAATCGGGCGTGATCGACAGCGGCGGCGCGGGGCTCGTTTACGTCATTGAGGGCATGAACAAGATCCTGCACGGCGAAACGGTGGAGGCAAGACCCGCCGCGCGGGAACAGAACGCCGCCGCTCCCGATCTTTCGTCGTTTACGGCCGACAGTCAGATGACGTTCGGCTACTGCACCGAGTTTTTGCTGCAGCTGCAGAACAGCAAGGTGGACGCGGAGCATTTTCCCGTCGACACCATCATCAAAGGTCTGACCGACATGGGCGGCGAGTCGATCGTCGCCTGCAAGACGGGCACGGTCGTCAAAGTGCACGTGCATACCATGACGCCGGGGCGGGTGTTTGAGTTTGCCCAGCAGTTCGGCGAGTTTCTCACCATGAAGGTCGAGAACATGGCCATTCAGCACAGCGAGGCCACCGTGGAGAACCGCTTTGAACGCGAAAAGCCCGCCGAACAGCCCCACAAGGCCTACGGCGTGGTGGCGGTCGCTTCCGGCGAGGGCATTCAAAAGACGTTCACCGATCTCGGCGTGGACGCCATCGTCGAGGGCGGGCAGACCATGAACCCCTCTTCGGAGGACTTTCTCGCCGCTTTCGATCGCGTCAACGCCGACACCATTCTGGTCTTTCCCAACAACAGCAACATCATTCTGACGGCGCGGCAGGCGGCCGACCTGTACGACAAGGCCGACGTGCGCGTGCTGAACAGCAAAACGGTGGGCGACGGCTACGCGGCCCTGACCATGCTCGACGTGGACAGCGGCGACACCGACGCCATTGTGGAAAGTCTCAACGAGGCCATGGAAGGCGTGATCACCGGCATGGTGACCCGCTCGGTGCGCGATTCGCACCTCGGCGGCATGGATATTGCCCGCAACGACTATATCGGACTTTCGGGAAAGGAACTGCTCTCCGACGCCGCCACGCCCGCCGAGGCGGCCTGCGGTCTGCTTTCCGCCATCGACATGACCGACCGCGAAGTGCTGATCGCCATTTGCGGCAAAGACGCGACGGCCGAGGATATGGCCGCGGTGCGCGCCTTTGTGAAAAAAACTTACCCCGCGACGGAGTTGTTCGAGATCGACGGCGGTCAGGACATTTATCACTTTATCTTCGTGGCGGAATGACCCTTATCAAAAGAGCGCCCGAGGGACACTTGCGATAAAGCAGGTGTCCCTCGGCGGTTTGTTTATGGGTTTTGTGCGAAGGGATCAAGGATGTCGTATCATCAAAAGTCAAGGTTTGCATCAGTGAAATTGCGCAACAGGTGTCAGCTTTTCAACAAGCTTCACCATACGGGGGTCGGTTTCAAACTGTTTGAACTTCTCGCCTTTCAAGGATTTGAGAAGCAGGCCCGAATCATTTTCTGTATAATCCTTGACCGCGTGTATGGAAGAAAAGTCGATTTTGTTTACGATGAAGGAAGTGAACTTTCCGTCCTTCAGCGTATCATATCTGATTGCGTGATCCGCAGATTTATCAAGACACTCGAACATCTTCGACGCGTCGCCCAGCTTCAGATAGCTCTCCGCCATTTCTTTGTAGATCTCCGAATACCGAACGTGATAAAATCCGCAGTTTCCATCCGGATAAAGCAGATCGAAGCACTGGATAAGAAACTCGCGCGCCTTGATATTCTCCTCCGACGTATAGCCGCCCTTCTGACACATGATGCGTACGCTCAACCCGATTTCATCAAAAAGAGCCATGACGTTCCTTTGACAATGAATGACCGCTCTCTCTCCTTCCAGAATGTGCAGCAGCAAATCGTAGGTCGTGACGTCGCCCGCCATATTTGCGTATTTTCCTGCCGTAACCGCGTCCTTTTTGGCATAGTAATAGGTGAAGCACAGGCATTGGATCGCGCCTCCGCGCAAAGACTGATCGGTGGATTCGTTTATGATCCTTTCTCCGCACGCGATAATCTCGTCTGCGTTTGCATCCTGATCCTCAGCGGACAAAGCGTACATCAGACCGTGAATGACCGTTAAATCATTCGGGAACTCCTTTTGGGCTTCTCTCCACAACGCCACACGATCCCGGCTTTTTCCGTCGTGGAACAGTTCGCTGTTTTTTTCTTTATATGATAAGATTTTTTTCTCTTTCTCTGTTTCCCCCACGCCGAGCAGATCGTCTACGCTGACATTGTAATAGGACGCGATCGCCGGCAGAAGCGTGATATCCGGGTATCCTTCCTCACGCTCCCATTTGGAAACCGCCTGCGCGGAGATCCCAAGATGGTTTGCCAGATCTTCCTGAGTATTGCCTTTCTTTATACGGAGTTCTTTTAATTGTTTGCTTAATAATACTTTCATAGTTTCCTCCTGAGAATAATAGTAACAAGCGCTTGTTCTGATCATATAATAGCATAATGTCAATGACACTGCAACAACCGCGTTGTTTATTATCGGTTGTTTTTTACAACGGACAGTTGAACGGAACTCCGGTCCGACAGACGAAGTTTCCGCCAAAATGGACTTGATGCGCTTTTGATGGCCGCAAGTTGTCAAAAGCGCTTTTACGTTAGTTTCGCTGAAAACAACACAGATCGGACAAGACCGAAAAACTTGGGGCACCTGCTCTATCGCAAGTGTCCCGACGGGCGCTCTTTTTTTGCGTTTTACGCCCGTTTCCGGCTTGACAACGGCGGCGTTTTTCGGCTATAATAAAAGCACGACATACGACCGCCGCAGGCGGTCGGGAAAGGAGCACGACATGGCCACGAAAAAGAGCGGTTCGTCCCGCGGCGGCACCAACACCGCCACGACGCGCGCCGCGAAAAAACTGCTGCGCAAAATTCCCGCGGCGGTCAAGGTGCTGATGGTACTTTTGCTGCTGGTCGGCATCGCGGGCGGCTATTTCGCCGTCAAATTCGTGTCGAAAAACGATCATTTCGTTCTGAAAGGCCAGGCGACCTATTCCGTGGAGGCGGGGCATGGCTTTACCTATCGCGAGGAGGGCGTGGACGCGGTCTGCTTCGGCCGCGACGTCTCCGGCAAAACGCGGGTGGAAACGACCCTGCAGAAGAACGCGGCGGGGGAGTATATCATCCCCGACGAAGAGGGCGTTTACACCATCACCTACACGGTGGACTGCCTCAAATTCGGCGATAAGAACCCGAACGGGCAGATCAAACGCATTCGCACCTTTTCGGTGAGCGTAACGGAGGAGGACGGTCAGGGTGAGTAAGAAAAAGTTTTCGGCGGGTCTGGCCGTTTTTCTGGCGATCGTCTGTCTGATCGTCGGCTGCGGCATAGGGCTCGTCGGCGGATTTACCGCGGACGCGCTGACCTATAAGAGCGACGAAGCGCCCCACATGCACGTGGAGGGCGCGCTGCAGGTCCACTTTGTCGAGCTCGGCAACAAATACACGGGCGACTGCACCTATATCAAGGCGGGCGACACCGATATCCTGATCGACGCCGGCTCCCGCGTGGACAGCGTCACCGCCATTTCGGAGTACATCAACCAGTACGTGACGGACGGCAAACTGGAATACGTCATCGTTACCCACGCGCACCAGGATCACTATGCCGGCTTTACCAAACGCAGCGGCAGCATTTTCGACCTGTACGAGTGCGGCACCGTCATCGACTTTGCGCTGACCAATCAAAAGGACACTTCCACCATGTACCAAAACTATAAGGCGGAATTGGCCGACGAGGTGGCGGCGGGCGCCACGCACTATACCGCGCGGGAGTGCATCGAGCAGAACAAAAACGTGTTCGATCTCGGCAGCGGCGTGACCATGACGATACTCGACAGTTACTATTACTATCACGAATCGTCCACCGAAAACGATTATTCGGTCTGCACGCTGTTCACCTCGGGCGACGACAACTATCTGTTCACCGGCGACCTGGAGGCCGCGGGCGAGGCAAAACTGGTCGAGATGAACCCCGGCCTGCCCGAGGTCACGCTCTACAAGGCGGGGCACCACGGCTCCAAGACCTCGTCGTCTGACGCGCTGCTCTCCGTCATAAAGCCCGAGATCGTGTGCGTGTGCTGCTGCTGCGGCAGCCCCGAATACACCAAAACGGACGCCAATCAGTTCCCGACGCAGCAGTTCGTCGACCGCATCGCGCCCTACACCGACAAGGTGTACGTGACCACGCTGTGCATCGACTACGACGCGGGCAAGTTCGAGCCGATGAACGGCACCATCGTGGTGGTGACCGGCGCCGCCGGCGTGACGGTGACGTGCAGCAACAGCGACAAGGTGTTGAAAGAGTGGGACTGGTTCAAACAGCACCGAACGTGTCCCGCCGCGTGGAAATAACGACGTAAAAGGCGCTGACGCCGAAAGGAGATAAAACATGGAGAACAAGTATCAATATACCGTTGCCGTCGTCGGGTGCGGCCGCATTGCAAACGGCTCGCATTTTCCGGCGTTTGCCGCCATGGGCAACGTGCGGGTCAAATACGCCTGCGATCTGATCCTTGAAAAGGCCGAGGCCGTGCGCGACAAGTATGACTTTGTCGAACAGGCCGTCACCGACTACCGCGTGGCGCTCGCCGACCCCGAAGTGAGCGCCGTGTGGGTGCTGACCCCCAACTACGCGCACTACACCGTGACGATGGACGCGCTGCGCGCCGGCAAACACGTGCTGTGCGAAAAGCCCATCACCGTCAGTTACGCGCTCTCCAAAGAGATGGCCGAAGAGGCCGAACGGCAGGGCAAACTGCTCAACATCGGCGTGTGCTGCCGGTATCATCGCTCGGTGGAACTGCTGCGGCAGATGCGGGAGGAGGGGCGCTTCGGCGAACTCTATCACGTCTACTGCAGTTTTCGCAGTTT
>CAMZFG010000080.1 GCA_947306035.1 uncultured Clostridia bacterium
CCTGCCGCCGCGCGGGTGCGGGCTCTTTGTCAGGTGGCCATGGCCGCGGCGATCATCACGGTGTGCGCTTTCATCACGGTGCCGTTCTCGGCGGTGCCTTTCACCATGCAGACTTTCGGCGTTTTTCTTTGTCTGCTGCTGCTCGGCGGCAAAAAGGGAACGGCCGCCGTGGCGGTCTATCTGGCGATCGGCGCCGTGGGCGCGCCCGTTTTTTCCGGCTTTCGGGGCGGCGCGGGCGTGCTGGTGGGGCCCACGGGCGGCTACCTGTGGGGCTTTCTCGCGCTGGCGCTGCTGTATCTGCTGTGTGAAAGGTTCTGCCGGCGGCGCGTACTGCTCGAATCCTTTTTGCTCATCGGCGGCCTTTTGCTTTGCTATCTCGCGGGCACGCTGTGGTTCGTGCATCTCACGGGCCGCACCGCGGGCGAGGCGCTTTTGCTCTGCGTCGTGCCCTATATCCTGCCGGATCTGCTCAAACTGTATCTGGCCTGCTTCATCACGCTGCGCGTGCGGAAAGCGATCGACCGCTGAATGCGCGGCCCCTCTTGACTTTGCGCGTACACGGGGATATAATGGAACTGTTGCTGAAAAACTTTGAAACAGAGGTATAAAGTTATGTCTTATCGCATCGGCATCGACCTCGGCGGCACCAACATCGCCGGGGGCATCGTCAACGAGAATTATCGGATCGTGGCCAAGGCCAGCGTGCCCACGGGCGTCGGTGAACGCACCGCCGAGGGCATTGCCGCCGCCATTGCCGATCTTTGCGCCGCGCTCGCCGCAAAGGCGGGCGTGACCCTTTCCGACATCGGGGCCGTCGGCATCGCGAGCCCCGGTATCGCAGATCATGACAACGGCGTCGTGGTCTATTCCTGCAATCTGCCTTTCCGCAATTTCGCCATCGTCGACCTGGTGCGCAAAGCCACCGGCGTTGCCAACGTGCACGTGGAGAACGACGCCAACGCGGCGGCGTGGGGAGAGGCGGTCGCCGGCGCGGCGCGCGGCACCAAAAACTCGGTCATGATCACGCTCGGCACCGGCGTGGGCGGCGGCGTCATCATTGACGGCCGCGTGTTTTCCGGCTTCAATTTCGCGGGCACGGAACTCGGCCACGTGGTCATCGAGCAGGGCGGCGCTCTGTGCGGCTGCGGCCGCCGCGGGTGCTGGGAAGCGTACAGCTCCGCCACGGGTCTGATCCGCATGACCCGCGAAAAAACGGAGGCCTGCAAAAAGGAAGGCCGCGCCACGCTGCTTGAAAAAGTCGCCGCCGAAGAGGGCAAGATCTCCGGCAAAACGGCCTTTGTCGCCATGCGGCAGGGCGACGCGGCGGCAAAAGAAGTGGTCGACCTGTACGCCCGCTATTTAGCCACCGGCATCACCAATATGATCAACATTTTCCAGCCCGAAGTCCTGTCCATCGGCGGCGGCATCTCGGGCGAAAAGCAGGGCTTGCTCGATCTGATCGTGCCGCAGATCAACGCCGAACAGTACGGCAGCGGTTACGTGACCCCCACCCGCATCTGCATCGCCGAACTCGGCAACGACGCCGGCATCATCGGCGCGGCGTTTCTCGGCATTTCTCTCTGATCCAGCAAAAGGGCGCGTCCGCGCCCTTTTTCGCTGTGCCGCGTCCGCCGAAATTTGAGTGTTGACAATTCAAAAACAGTATGATATACTATATAATACCTCTGCAATTTCGGCGCGTGCGGCGCTTTATCGATTTTACCGAGTTTTGAAAGGAAGTCTTACAGGCATGTACCCCTCGCTGAAAAGGCCGATCAAAATACTGGTCCTGATCCTGCTCGACGTCGCCTCGTTCTTCGCGGCGCTGGCCGCATCCGTTCTTCTGACGCCGGCGTATTTCCGGGATCGTCTTGTGTTTTTGCTGATCGCTTTTTGTACGGCGGCCGTTTCGTTCGTGGTGGGGCAGCTCTACCGTCTGCCCGTCTTTACCGCCGGCTTTGCCGAACTGGTGCGCATCACCTGCTCCGTCATGGGCATGAGCGTCATTCTGATCCTCATACAGGCCGTCTTTTCCGTCACCACGTGGATCGAACTTTGGCTGTTCCTTCTGTTCTTCTTCTATTTCGTGTTGTGCTGCCGTTTTTCGGGGCGCGTGTGGCGCTCGCTGCGCTATCGGCAGCAGGCCTATAAAAAGTACGTGCGCGTCATGATCGTGGGCGGCGGCGACGCCGGCACCTCGGTCATCCGCGAGATGAAGACCTCCAAAAAGACCCACTATCTGCCCGTTTGCGTCATTGACGACGACAAGAACAAGTGGTATCAGCGCATCATGGACGTGCCCGTGGCGGGCGGCCGGACGCGCATGGCCGAAATGGCCGTCAAATACAACGTGGCCGAGATCTTTATCACCATTCCGTCGGCTACGCCCGCCGCCGTGCAGGATATCTGCGGCATCTGCGCCCGCATCGGCCTGCCGGTGCGCATTCTGCCCGGCGTGTACGAAATGCTGACGGGCAAGCCCATGCTGGGGCAAATGCGCGACGTGGACGTGAGCGATCTGCTCGGGCGCGCCCCGGTCAAGGTCGACTACGACGCCGTTTGCGCTTACGTGCGCGGCCGTCGGGTGCTGGTCACGGGCGGCGGCGGCTCCATCGGCAGTGAACTGTGCCGGCAGATCGCCGCGCACGACCCGGCGCGTCTGGTCATTTTCGATATTTACGAGAACAACGCCTACGATATCCAAATGGAACTGCGCCACGACTATCCCGCGCTCGACCTGCAGGTGCTGATCGGCAGCGTGCGCGACGAAAAGCGGGTGCGCGAGGTTTTTGAGGCCGAGCGGCCGGAACTGGTCTTTCACGCCGCGGCGCACAAGCACGTGCCGCTGATGGAAGTCAGCCCCAACGAGGCGGTCAAGAACAACGTGTTCGGCACCTACAACGTGGCCAAAGCCGCGGGCGACTTCGGCACGGCGCGCTTCGTCATGATCTCGACGGATAAGGCGGTCAACCCCACCAACGTCATGGGCGCGACCAAGCGCATCTGCGAGATGATCATTCAGTATTTCGCCAGGCACACGAAAGGCACCGAATACGTGGCGGTGCGCTTCGGCAACGTGCTCGGCAGCAACGGCAGCGTCATTCCGCTGTTCAAAAAGCAGATCGCCGCGGGCGGCCCCGTCACGGTGACGCACCCCGATATCATCCGCTACTTCATGACCATTCCCGAGGCGGCGGCGCTGGTGCTGCAGGCGGGCGCGTACGCCAAAGGCGGCGAGATCTTCGTGCTGGATATGGGCAAGCCCGTGCGCATTCTGGATCTGGCCGAAAACCTGATCCGCCTGTCCGGCTTCAAGCCCTACGAGGATATCAAGATCGAATTTACGGGCCTGCGCCCCGGCGAAAAACTTTATGAGGAGCTTTTGATGGACGAAGAGGGATTGCAGTCCACCGCCAACCAAAAGATCCACATCGGGCGGCCGCTCTCCTTTGACGAGGCGGAGTTCCTCTCCGTGCTCGAGCAGTTGCGCGCGCAAATGGACGACGATAAAAACGACTTGAAACCGCTGATCAAACGACTGGTGCCCACGTTCCGGCAGGCACCGACGCCCCCCGCTGCGGATCGGACCGGCGATCAAGACCCATCTTGAAAAGGAGCAAACGAACATGGAAGAAAATCAACGGGACAGCGGCGTCTCTTTAACGTTTCTGATCAATATTCTGCGCCGCCGCATCGTGTGGCTGCTGCTGGCCGCCGTCATCGGGGGCGGGGCGCTCTTTTGCTGGTGTCAGTTTCTGGCTACGCCGCGCTATTCGTCAACGGCTAAATTCCAGGTGGAGATCCAGAATCCTACCGGAGACAGTTCATTGAGCCAGGCTTCTTCCTCTTATTTGTCCGGCGCTATTATGATCGCCGCCAACCGGGCGGAGGAAGTATCCGGCAACGTGTTTTTGACCAAAGTGAGCGAGGCTTATGAGGCGCGGACCGGCAAAAAACTATCGCCCGAGGCCATCAAGAGCCGCATTACCGTCAAAACGGTGCAGGAGACCTCTGCTTTTACCGTTAAGGTGAATGCCAACAACCCGCAAGAGGCTTACGAATTGCTGAAAGTGTTTGAAGATCTGATCCCGCCGTATTTTAATGTAGCAGATCCCGCCAGCGATCGGGGCAAACCGTCTCAAGTCATACTGATCGACACGGGTCACGCGGCCAAATCTCCCGATTTTCCCAACAAAAAACTGATGACCGTGGCGGGTGCTGTCGGCGCCTTTGCTCTGCTGTATTTCGTTTTTTGGCTGGTGGCGGTCCTGGATAAGACCGTTTACGGCGAGGAGCATCTCAAAGAAAAATTCAAACAGCCCGTGGTCGGTTCCATTCCCGAATGGCACGTAGAAGGGGAGACCGCCAAGTGGACGCGGGCGGCCCGCCGCCTGATGCGCCGCGAAGGCAGCGAAGGGCAGACGACGAGCGGACGCTTTTATAAAGGGCGGCTGTTGAGCGACCAAACGCCGTTCTCCATTGCCGAATCTTTCAAGACCCTGCGTACCAACCTGACTTACGTGGCCACGGACGGGCAAACGCCCGTGTTCGGCGTAACGTCGGATTTTGCCGCTGCCGGCAAGAGTTTGGTCATTTCCAACCTGGCGGTCAGCTTTGCGCAGCTCGGCAAAAAAGTGCTGCTGATCGACGCCGATATGCGCTGCCCCGTACAGCATCACATCTTTGACATTCACAAAAAGGCGCACGGCCTTTCCGAGGCATTGGCCGGTATCGAGACCGATCCGCTTGCCACCTGCGTGCTGCACGAGGTGCAGCCCGGACTTGACCTGATGGTCAGCGGTCACCGCCCGCCGAACCCCTCGGAACTGCTTTCTTCCGAGCGCATGGTGCAGTTGATAACCGCCGCGCGGGCGCAGTACGACTACGTGTTCATCGACCTGCCGCCGATCCTTGAAACGACCGACGCGGGCGTTCTCGCCACCGCGCTTTCCGGTTTCGTCATCGTGGTGCGTTCCGGTTACTCCAACATTGATTCGGTGGGCGCCGCCGTCGAGGGCATGTCCGCCATTCACGCCAACGTGGTGGGCTTCGTGCTCAACGACGTCAACCAGAAGCGCGGCTACGGCTACTACAGCCATTACGGCAAGTACGGCAAATACAGCAAGTACAGCAAATACAATAAGTACAATCGCTATAATCGCTACGACACCGCCGCGCGATCTGCGCAGGAGAATGCCGAAGCGAAGCCGGAGACCGAAACGGACGACAAACAGGCATAAGAGTGCCTCATACGAAAAAGCGGCTCGAAAGAGCCGCTTTTTTGCTTTTAACTTTCCAGCTGCCGCCCGAGAAACCCCGCGGCCGTCAGCACCAGTTTGCACTCCGTTTCGGTGGGAGCCGCCTTGCTGTCGGCGGGGCAAAGCGCCGCCACGCAGCCGACGAGGTCTCCCTCGGTCACGATGGGCATGGCGCAGCTGACGCAGAGCGAGCCGCCGTCGGCAAGCGGGTCTTTTTTCTCCTCGCCCTGCTGCCAGGTGTAAAGCGCGCGCCCTTCCATGATGCGATCCATGGCCTCGGAAAGGGATTTTTCGGCGTATTCCCGGCGCGGCACGCCCGCCGAGGCAATGACCGCGTCGCGGTCGGTGATGATAACGGCAAGACCGCAGGTACGGTGCAGGGTGTCGGCATATTCGGCGGCAAAAGAGGAAAGTTCGCCGATGGGGGAATACTTTTTGAAAATGACCTCCCCCTCGCGGTCTGTATAGATCTCCAGCGGGTC
>CAMZFG010000081.1 GCA_947306035.1 uncultured Clostridia bacterium
CGCGGCTCTCTTGAAGAAGCGCACCGACTGCTACTCCGCTTTCTCATCGGTTTAGCTTATGATAGCCGTTTTTTTTGCATTTGTCAATAGGTTTTCGCAATTTTCTCAAAAAAACCTATCAAAGTGTCGCGATAAAGCAAAAGACCGACGCGGGGGCGTCGGTCTTTTTACGTTTCAAAGCAGGGGGATGCCGGCGGCGGCGGCCGCCGCGATCGTTTCCGCGTCCCAGATGCTGGACTGCACCTCGCCGATGTGGGCGCGGCCGAGCAGCAGCATGCAAAGGCGCGACTGGCCGATGCCGCCGCCGATGGTCAGGGGCAGTTCGCCCGCGAGCAGCATTTTGTGGAACGGCAGTTCGCGCCGCTCCTCACAGCCCGCCAGTTTGAGTTGCTTGTCAAGCGAGGCGGCGTCGACGCGAATGCCCATGGACGAGATCTCCATGGCGCGATCCAGCACGTCGTGATAGAAAAAGAGGTCGCAGTTGAGATCCCAGTCGTCGTAGTCGGGGGCGCGGCCGCCGTGCGGCTTGCCGGAACGCAGTTTGCCGCCGATGCCGATGATGCAGGCGGTGTGATGCTCTCTCACAAACAGGTCTTCCCGCTCGGCGGGGTCTTTGTCGGGCCAGCGGTCTTCCAGTTCCTGCGCGGTGATAAAGGCCACGTCGCGGTCGAGTTCGGTCAGCAGTTGGGGATAGCGCACGCGCAGCTGGTCGCAGGTGTCGCAGATGGCCGCCGCGATGGCGCGCACGATCAGTTTGAGAAAGGGCAGGTTGCGGTTCTCTTTCGTGATGATCTTTTCCCAGTCCCACTGATCCACGTAAATGGAGTGGTAGTTGTCCAGTTCCTCGTCGCGCCGGATGGCGTTCATATCGGTGTAAAGGCCGCCCCCCACGCCGAAGTGATAGCGCGCCAGCGCCAGGCGCTTCCATTTGGCCAGCGAATGCACCACCTCGGCCTCGGCGCCGATGGCGGGCACGTCGAACGAAACGGGGCGCTCGACGCCGTTTAAGTTGTCGTTGAGGCCGGAGTCGCCCTTGACGAACAGGGGCGCGGACACTCTTTTCAGATTGAGAGCGGCAGCAAAATTCTCCTGGAACGTCTGCTTGATATAGGCGATGGCGCGCTGGGTGTCGTAGGCGTCAAGAGTGGGCCGGTAGCCGGCCGGGATACGAATGCCGTTCACGCTTCACACTTCCTTTTTTGTAAGATGATTTATTGTAGCACACGAGCGGGGCGCTGTCAAGGGCGGTCGGCGCAAAAAGCATAGCGGCGGCACTTTGCGCATACAGTAGAATAACTTTGAGCAAAGGAGTGGGGAACCATGAAAACCAATCAGGAAAAGAACGCGGCCGCCGTGCTGTGTCTGATCGATCGCACGATACCGCAGGAGTTGAGCGCCGAATGCCTGCTGCCCGACTACAAGGGCGCCGTCAGCCGCCTTTTGTGGGTGCGTCCCGCGTTTTGCGAGGCGGGGCATTTCATCGGCGGGGGCCGTGCCGACGTCAGCGGACGCGTGCGCTTCGACGCGCTCTATATGAACGCGGAAGGACAGCCGGAAGCGGCCTTTTGCGAGGAAGATTACGCCTTTTCGCTGCCGCTCGACCTGACCGGATACGATGTGGACGAGGGCGTGACCTTCGACGTGACCGTGCTGCCGGAATCGGTGGTCACCCGGGTGGCGGCGCCGCGGCGGCTGTCGGTGCGCTGCCGGTTCTCGGTGCGCGTGCGCGTGTACGCGGAGAGATCGCTGGCGGCCGTGCTGCAGGGCGAACGGACGGACGGCGTGCAAACGCTGTGCGACAAGGCGGAATACGGGCGGCACTTTGCGGGGCAGGGCAGCGCCGAGGTGACGGGCGAGGTGCCCTTTGAGGGCGGCGGCGAGCCGGTGGTGCTCGCTTCGCGCGGCACGGTCTGCCTGCCCGACGTGACCGCCGCGGCAGACGGGGTGCGCTGTGCCGGTGAGGTCGTCGTCACGCTGCTCTGCCGCCGCGAAGGAGAAAACGAAGAGGCGCCGTTCACCCTGCAGAAGCGACTGCCCTTTGAGGAACTGATCGCCGCGGACGGCGTGACCTCGGAGTGCGGCGCGGCCGCCGAGGGGGAAGTGACGGAGATCCGCGTCGACGTCGGAGAGGGCGCGTTGTCGGTCACGGCCGCGGTGCGCCTTTCGGTCACGGCCACGGTGACGGATCCCGTGCTGTACGTGCGCGATCTGTTTTTGCCCGGTATGGCGGCGGACTGCCGCGTCGAGGAGACCGCGCTGCCCGCGCCGGGCGCTTCGTTCAACCGGCATTTCAGCATAGCCGGGGTCTGCCGCGAGGGCGCGCTGCCCGCGGGCGCCGCCCTGATCGATGCCTTCGGCGAGGCAGGGATCACCGAGAAAACGGTGGAGGAGGGCCGCACCGCGCTGGCGGGCACCGTCACCTGCCACCTTCTCTATCGCGCGGGCGCCGAATACGCCGCGGGCGAGACCGATTTCACCTTCCGCGTCTTCGTCGACGGCGACCTTTCCTCGGCAGACGTGCGCGCCTCGGTGCCGCTTTTGCGCCTGTCGGAAGAGGGCGGGGCCTTGCGCGCGGACGGCGAACTGCAGTTGGCGATCACGGCGGGCGGCGCCGTCACGGTGTCCCGCGTGGCGGGCGCCTCGTTCCGACCGGCGCCGGTCGAACGGCACGCCGATATGGAACTCGTGTACCCCGCGCCGGGCGAAACGCTTTGGAGCGTGGCGGCCCGCTGCGGCGTTTCTCCCGCCGCCCTTGCCGCCGAAAACGGCATCGAGGGCGAAGACCCCGGCAGCAAAACCTCGCTCGACGGCGTGCGCCGATTGCTGATCCCGCAGGACCGCGCGTAAGACCTTTCATATTATTGATGCGCGCGCCGCGCACGCGACAAAACGGCGCTTATTTGTAACAAAACTGTGTACGCAAAGCGTATAGAGTGTTATTTTTGCACATTTTACACAAAAAACCGCCGCGGCGGCAAAAAAACTTATTGACAACGAGCAGAAAATGGTTTATAATGTGAGTACCAAAATAGATAAGGAAGGTGCTTACCTATGCGCAAAATTTTAGCAACCGTTTTGGCAGTTGTGATGCTGGTCGGCGTGTTTGCGGCTGTTCCCGCGTTTGCCACGCCCGCCACCACGTTCGACAACTCGACCGAGGCCGACGTGCCGAACGTCATTGCGACCGAGATCATGCCGAACCCCGCCGGAAAAGGCGATGCCTGGGAGTTCATCGAGTTCTACAACCGCGGCGACGCGGCCGTCAACTTCTACGACCTGTCGCTGCTCCGTTCGCCGAACTACGCCACCAAACCGGCTCTCAGCCAGGATGATCCCTACTACACGTACAAAGACATGTGGCGGACCACCAGAAAGTTCCAGGCCAAGGTCGACATCACGACCGGCGCCGTGACCATTCCCGCCGAAGAAAACGTGCAACTGAGTACCGGCGTGGTGCTGAACAACCCCGCCGACGGCACCGTGGCCGCGCACTCCTTTGCCATCATTCTGGTCCTGAACAAAGATGCGGTCAACGCTATCAACGAAGAGGCGGCCGAGTACGTGGACGTTCCCGCCGATCTGCCCCGCATCATGTTCCGCACAAAATTCAACGTTCCCGCCAGCGTTCCGATCTTCTACATTTGGGGCCACACCGCCCTCAATGACGACGGCACCATCAAGAACAACGAGTTCGCCATCGAAGACTGCCCCAAAGGCACGCCTGCCGGCTTTATGATGGCCCTGGCCGACAACACCTTTGATCTGGATGCCGACACCGGCGCCAGCAACAAAGTGAAATCTCTGTTCGCCTACGGCGTCAACCAGATCATGTACTATAACGGCGCGGATTCCGACGGCAAAGCGTACGTCTACGTCCCTGCCGATCAGGTTCCCGAAGTTGCCAACCGCCAGGCGAAGAAGACCAACGAAACGGCCCCCGACTATGCCTGGGGCGGCTACGTTGAATCGTATCGTCAGGCCGGTATGGCCGACGGCCAGGCGAGCCCCACCCCCGGCAAGATGGAAGCCTACCAGTGGTACTACGTCGATCGCGACAACGCGCCCGCCGATATCAAGGGCACCGATCCCGACTGGGGCCCCAAGGCCGTGGCGGAATGGGCCAGCGTGGCCAGCCCTGACGGCGGCATCGACCAGAACCGTCAGACCGACGAGCCGGACGACATCGAGATCAACCTCGAGTCCCGCGAAGACAAAGAGAACAGACTGCTCGGCAACAAGAAGACCGGCAGCAGAACGGCTAACGCGAGCGGCGAAGGCGACGAGACCGCTTCCAAGGGTCTGCCCACCGGCGCGCTGATCGGCATTATCGCCGGCGGCGTGGTGCTGGCGGCTGCCGTTGTGGTCGCGGTGCTGATCGTTCTCAAGAAGAAGAAGGCCGCTCCCGCCGTGGAGGAGGCCCCCACCGAGGAAACGCCTGTTGAAGAAGCTCCCGCTGAGGACGAGAACAAAGAAGAATAATCAAGCGCGGTTGAATGCCGCCTGGGGCTGTCACCGTGGGTGACAGCCCCGCTTTTATAAAATTTATAAAATAAGGAAAGGAACCGATATATGAAACTCTCCGTTCTGGCCAATCTGTACGGCAGCAAACCCCTGGATGAAACGCTCTCCATTCTGACCTCGCTCGGCGTTCACACCGTTGAGATCGGCGCCGGCGGCTATCCCGGCAAGGCGCATTGCGACCCCGAGGCCCTTCTGGCCGACCCGAAAAAACTGGAGGCGTTCAAAAAGACGTTCAAAAAATACGACGTCGAGATCTGCGCGCTGGCCGCGCACGGCAACGCCCTGCACCCCGACAAAGCCGTGGCCGCGCAGTTCGACAAGGATTTTCGCAACGCCGTTCTGCTGGCCGAAAAACTGGGCGTAGACACCGTGGTCACTTTCTCCGGCTGCCCCGGCGACTGCGAAACGGCCAAGTACCCCAACTGGGTGACCTGCCCCTGGCCCGAGGACTTTCTCAAGATCCTCGACTGGCAATGGAACGAAAAACTCATTCCGTACTGGAAAGAGGCGGGCGCGTTTGCCCTCGCTCACCACGTGCCGCACATCGCGTTTGAAATGCACCCCGGCTTTTGCGTCTACAACCCCGAAACGCTCTTAAAACTCCGCGCCGCCGTGGGCGACGTCATCGGCGCCAACCTCGACCCCTCGCACCTGATCTGGCAGGGCATCGATCCCGTGGCCGCCGTGCGGGCGCTGGCCGGCGCGATCTACCACGTGCACGCCAAAGATACCAAAGTCGATCGCTATAACACCGCCGTCAACGGCGTGCTGGATACCAAGCACTACAGCGACGAACTGCACCGCTCCTGGGTGTTCCGCACCGTGGGCTTCGGCAACGGCGAGACCTACTGGCGCGACTTTGTCAGCAACCTGCGTCTCGTCGGCTACGACCGCGTGCTGTCCATCGAGCATGAGGACAGCGTCATGACCATTGACGAGGGGCTGAAAAAAGCCGTCGATTTTCTCGGCGGCATCATCATCCGCGAGGAAAAGCCGACCACCATGTCCTGGGCGTGATACGACCCGAAGACAAAAAAAGACCCCGAACGGGGTCTTTTTTTACAGTTCTTTCAGGATCGGCGGATCGCCGGCGGGCAGGCAGATCGTCAGAAGAACGCCGTCTTTTTCAAGGCGCGTCAGGC
>CAMZFG010000082.1 GCA_947306035.1 uncultured Clostridia bacterium
CTTTCGGCCAGTACTTGTCGAGAATGGCGGGCTTGATGCGCTTCATCTCGCTGCGCGGCAAAATGGAGAGCAGTTTCCAGCCGAGGTCGAGCGTTTCCTCAATGGAACGATCCTCGTAAAAGCCCTGGTTGACGTATTCCGCCTCAAAGGCGTCGGCAAATTTGGCGTACAGCCGGTCGATGGGCGTCAGGGCGGATTCGCCCAGCACCACCATCAGTTCTTTGGCCTCTTTGCCGCGGGCGTAACCCGCGAACAACTGGTTCATGGTCGAGGCGTGGTCCTCACGCGTCCGGCCCGCGCCGATGCCCTTGTCTTTCAGACGCGACAGCGACGGCATGACGTCGACGGGCGGCAGAATGCCCTTGCGGTACAACTCGCGCGACAGAATGATCTGCCCCTCGGTGATATAGCCCGTCAAGTCGGGGATGGGGTGCGTTTTGTCGTCCTCGGGCATGGAGAGGATGGGGATCATGGTGATGGAGCCGGTGCTGCCCATGCGGCGGCCCGCGCGCTCGTACATGGTGGCCAGGTCGGTGTACAGGTAGCCGGGATAGCCGCGGCGGCCGGGCACCTCTTTGCGGGCGGCGGAAACTTCGCGCAGCGCCTCGGCGTAGTTGGTGATGTCGGTCATGATGACCAGCACGTGCATGTTGCGTTCAAACGCCAGATACTCGGCGGCGGTCAGCGCCATACGGGGCGTGGAGATACGCTCGATGGCGGGGTCGGAGGCCAGGTTGATGAACAGCACCGTGCGGTCGATGGCGCCCGTCCTTTTGAAGTCGGAAATGAAGAAGTCCGCCTCTTCAAAGGTGATGCCGATGGCGGCGAACACCACGGCGAATTTCTCGTCGGTGCCGCGCACTTTGGCTTGCCGCGCGATCTGCGCCGCCAGGTTGGCGTGCGGCAGGCCGGAGCCGGAGAAAATAGGCAATTTCTGACCCCGTACCAGGGTGTTCAGACCGTCGATGGTCGAAACGCCCGTTTGAATGAACTCCGAGGGATAGTAGCGGGCGGCCGGGTTGATCGGCGTGCCGTTGATATCCATCGCCTTCTCCGCCAAGATCGGCGCGCCGCCGTCGATGGGCTCGCCCATGCCGGAAAGCACGCGGCCGAGCAGATCCTCGGAGACGGGCAGCTGCACGCCGTGCCCCATAAAGCGCACTTTACTGTTGGCCAGGTTCATGCCGGCGGCCGAGTCAAAGAGCTGCACCAGCACGTTTTTGCCGTTGACTTCCAGCACGCGGCAGCGGCGCACCTGCCCGTCGGGCAGGCGGATCTCGCCGAGCTCGTCGTACTTGACGCCGTCCACCTGTTTGACCAGCATCAGGGGGCCGGCCACTTCTTCGATGGTTCTGTATTCACGGATCATGCAAACACCCCCTCAATGCTTCGCCAGCAAGGCGGCCAGTTCTTCGTCGATCTCGCCGTCGATGGCGGCGAATTCCGCGGCGTAGTTTTCATAGGGCACCGCTTTGGCGCGGCCGATGCGCTCGCGCACGGGCAGCGTCGCCACGTCCTGCACGTCGGCGCCGTCCTGCACGGCCCGGCGGGCCTTTTTATCAAAGGAAAGGATCAGGTTGATCAGCGCGTACATTTTGTCGAGCTGGCAATAGCAGTCGGCCGCGTCGAACGCGTCCTGCTGCAAAAAGTCCTCGCGAATGGACTGCGCCGTCTCCAGCGTCAGGCGGTCGGCCGGGGAAAGCGCGTCCATACCGACCAGTTTGACGATCTCCTGCAGTTCGCTCTCCTGCTGCAGAATGCGCGAAAGTTCGCCCGTTTTCTGCATCCAGTCGGAGGCCACGTTCTTCGAGAACCAGTCGGCCAGACGGTCGCGGTACAGCGAATAGGAAGTCAGCCAGTTGATGGCCGGGAAGTGACGGCGGTAAGCCAGCGCCGCGTCGAGGCCCCAGAACACTTTGACGATGCGCAGCGTGGCCTGCGTGACGGGTTCCGAAATGTCGCCGCCCTGGGGCGAGACCGCGCCGATGGCGGAAAGCACGCCCACGCGTTTGTCGCCGCCGAGGCACACGACCTTGCCGGCGCGCTCGTAGAACTGGGCGATACGCGAGGTCAGGTAGGCGGGATAGCCCTCTTCGCCGGGCATCTCTTCCAGACGGCCCGACATTTCACGCAAGGCCTCGGCCCAGCGCGAGGTGGAGTCGGCGATGACGACCACCGAAAGGCCCATATCGCGGTAGTATTCCGCAATGGTGATGCCCGTATAGACCGACGCTTCGCGCGCGGCCACCGGCATATCCGAGGTATTGGCGATCAGCACGGTGCGTTCCATCAGCGATTTGCCGGTGTGCGGGTCGATCAGTTCGGGAAACTCCCGCAGCACGTCGGTCATCTCGTTGCCGCGTTCGCCGCAGCCGATGTAAATGACCAGGTCGACGTCGCTCCACTTGGCTAACTGGTGCTGCACCACCGTTTTGCCCGAGCCGAACGGCCCCGGAATGCAGGCCGTGCCGCCCTTGGCAATGGGAAAGAGCGCGTCCTCGGGGCGCTGACCGGTGATCAGCGGCTCGTAGGGCGGCAGTTTTTCAACGTAGGGTCTGGCGGAACGCACGGGCCACTTCTGCATCAGGGTGATGTCGACCACGGTGCCGTCCGCTTTTTTCAGTTTGCCGACGGGCTCCGTCACGGTGAACTCGCCCGCGTGGATCTCGGCGATGACGCCGCGCACCCCGGGGGGTACCATGATGCGGTGACGAATGACGTCCGTCTCCTGCACGAAGCCGTAGGTGTCGCCCGGCTCCACCGCGTCGCCGTAAGCGGCGACGGGCTCAAAGTACCAGCGGCGCTCGCGGTCGAGAGCGGGCTCGTCGATGCCGCGAATGATGTTGGGGCCGTATTTTTCGCGCATCACCTCAAGCGGGCGCTGAATGCCGTCGTAAATGGAGCGCACAAGGCCCGGGCCCAGCTCGACGGAAAGCGGCGCGCCGGTGGAGACCACGCGGTCGCCGCGGCCGATGCCGGCCGTCTCCTCGTAGACCTGTATGGAGGCGCGGTCGCCGTGCATTTCGATGATCTCGCCGATCAGGTGGCTGTCGCCCACGCGCACCACGTCAAACATGTTGGCTTCCCGCATGCCCTCGGCAATGACCAGGGGGCCGGAAACTTTCAGAATTTTACCTTCAATCATTTCGTTGCCTCTGTTTCGTTAGTTTTCTTTGAACAGAATGTCGGCGCCCACGGCCCGTTCCACGGCCGATTTGACGGCCGCCATGCCGTAGCCCGTGCTGCCAGCTTTGCCAGGAATGACCGTCACAGCCGGCAGGGGCATGTCCTTGTAGCGGGCCATATCCTGCTCCAGTTCTTTGGCGTAGTTCTCCACCAGAAAGATGACGGCGTATTCGCCCGTTGCCGCCAGGCGGTGCAGCGTTTCGCCCGCGGCCTGTGCGCTGTCGGCTTCAAAGACCGAAAAGCCGAGGGCCATAAAGCCGAGCGCGCTTTCCCGGTCGCCGATAATGGCGATCTTATACATAGTTTTCCCTCACTCTCTCGCGAATGGCGTCCGCGTCAAGCCCCGCGGCCTTGCCCGCCAGCAGGATGCGCACGTTGCGCACCGCCGTGTCCAGGCCCATCAGGTAGGCAAACGGCACCTCCGGCCCGAAGGCGCAGAAGGTCGTCTCGCGCAAAAGCCCCGCCAGATGATTGTCGGCGGCCCTCTCCGCGCGCTCGGGCGTTTTGGCCTCCGCGGCGACCGCCGCGTAAGGGGTGGCGGCGAGCGAAGCGGCAAAGTTTTCCGCACCCGCGTCGTAGGCCGTTTTGAAAAAGCTCTCGTCCAGCGTGCCGCCGGGCACCAGCGCCCTGTCGAGCAGCACCTCGCCCGCCGCGCCGGCCTCCATGCGGAACAGACGCAGACAGCACAGAATATTGACCAGGTCCGCCCTGGCCGCCACGTACCGCCGGGCAAAGTCAAAGCCCTCGGCCGCCTCGGCAAGATCGGCAAAGCAGGCGCGATCGAGGATAAAGTCGATGTCCCGCGGGTCGCCCGACGCCTGATAGGCGCCTTTGGCGGGCAGGATCGCCGCGCCCATGTGGCGCGGGAACACGTCGGTTTCCGCACCCGTTACCGCCCGTATCACCCGATCGGCCGGCACGGTGCCGAGGTCGATCAGCATGCTCTCGGCGTCGATGCCGCGCACGGTGCATTTGAGCACCGCCTTGATGTTGTGCGCGTCGTAGGGCAAGCGGGCCAGCGCCGTCATGCCGGGGTCGGGCACCGATTCCGCCACCGCGGCAAATCCCTTTTGCAGCGCGGCAAACAGCATGCCCTCGGTGTCGACGGCGCCGTCGGCGCGCGTCACTTTTTCAAACCCGGAAGAGAGCAGCAGCGTCACCGCGTCGTCCGCGGTCTTGCATTCGAGCAGAGCGTTCAGTTTTTCCCTTCCCACCAGGTCCGACTCCATGGCGCGCATACGCGCCGTGGCGTACAGATAGGCGGCGGGATCGTACCGTCCTGCCATACCGTTACCGCCCTTCTTCGCCGGGTTCGGCAAACAGCACGGCGGCCACTTTTTGTTCCGCTTCTTCGCGCATGCCGGCCATCAGCATCGAGAGCGAGCAGTTGGCCTCGATGTCGCCGTACCGCAGGATCAGACCGCCGTCGATGTCGGCCGTCTCGTCGGACAGGCGCAGTTTGTCGGCCCGCTCGGCGCCGATATGCCGCACCGCGGCGCGGCGTGCGGCTTCCACGACGGCAGAGCCGTATTTTTCTTTGTCCTCGGCGTTGAACAACACCTCGAACGTATCAAACGTCATCACCTCGTCGCCAAGCGAAACGCTCTCGTCCTCGGCCTTTGCCTGTTCGATGAGCGCGCTGGTCAAAAGCGCCGTCAGCAGTTCCCGGTATTTGCCGAAATCCGCGTCGCGCACTTCCTTTTTGGCGCGTTCAAAGGCCTCGTCAAGAAGCGCCCCGCGCGCGGCCAGCAGCAGATTGCGCCGCGTCATAGCCGCCGCAGAGCGGGCTTTGGCGATCACGGCCTCGCCCTCTTTTTCGGCTTTGTCGGCAATGGCGTCGCGAATGTCGTCGGCCTCGGCGGCATATTTCTCCGCCGTGGCGCGGCAATCGTTCTGCGCCGCCTCCAGAATGACACGGGCTTTCTCCTTGGCGTCCTCGATGATGCGGTCAATGATCTTTTCAAGTCCCGTCATCGGATGGTTCTCCTATCAGAATTTGAAGAGGATGATGAGCAGCAGCGAGACCAGCAGCGCGAACACCGCGTAGATCTCGACCAGCGAAGCGGACGTGATGGCTTTACCGACCTCGTCGGGGCGTTTGGCGATCAGGTTGACGCCCGCCACGGCCACTTTGCCCTGGTGAATGGCAGAACCGTAACCGACAAGGGCGATGGGCAGCGCCGCCACAAGGAAGTAAGCGCCCTGCATCTGCGTCAGTTCCACGGCCGTGCCGAGCACGCCGGTGCGGATGAGGATGATGAAGGCGGTGATCAGGCCGTAGATGCCCTGCGTGCCCGGCAGCGCCTGCAGGATCAGCACTTTACCGAATTTAGAGGGATCCTCGGTGAGAAGGCCGGAGGCCGCCTGACCGACGAGACCCACGCCGCGGGCGCTGCCGAGACCGGCAAGACCCGCCGCCAGCGCGGCGCCGAGAAGCGCCAGGTTCTGACCCGAAAAGATGAGAGAGAA
>CAMZFG010000083.1 GCA_947306035.1 uncultured Clostridia bacterium
GGCCGAGTTCGGCGGATTTGGCGATGCCGGCGATGATGGCCTGGTTGAGAATGATCTGCGAGGACGGAACGGGCGCGGGCAGGCCCTCTTTGACGGCGTCGCAGAACGAGCGGATCTTCTGGTCGAACAGCGATTCCTTGCTCTCGATGATCGGGATCTCGGTGCAGGTCTGCTCGCCGCACACCTCGTGGTACAGCTTCATGGCGCCGCCGACGGAACCGTTCCAGCACTCGGTGGAGGGAATGCGCAGGCCGCCCTCGGTGCCGAGGATCAGCGTGTCGCCGCTGGTGTCCATGTTCATGGCCCAGGACGTGCAGAAGTCGACCACCACGCCGCCCTCAAGGCGCACAAAGCCGGCGGCAAAGTCGTCGACCTGGAAGGCCTTGGCGTATTCGGGGTGACCCGTTTTGACGTAATTGCAGTAATTCGGGTCGGTGCCGAAGTAGGCGGATTTGTAGCCCGTGACGGTCAGGGGTTTCGGGTAGCCGATGGCGTTGAGCACCATATCGAGGGCGTAGCAGCCGATGTCGCCGAGGGCGCCGAGGCCGGCGGTCTTGTCGGTGATGAACGAGGTGCCGAACGGCGTGGGGATGCCGCGGCGGCGGCCGCCGCCGATGCGGATATAGTAGACTTTGCCGAGCCGGCCGCTCTCGACGATCTTTTTGATCATCTTCATGTTGGCGTCAAAGCGGGGCTGGAAGCCGATGGACAGCACCTTGCCGCTCTTCTTTTCGGCGCGGCAGACCTCGACGGCCTCTTCGAGCGTGACGGTAAAGGGCTTTTCGAGCAGCACGTTGACGCCCTTATTGAGCGCGTAGATGGCGGGCTCCGCGTGCTGACGGTTGTAGGTGCAGATGGTGACGGCGTCCAGTTTCAGCGAGGCGTCGTCCAGCAGTTCTTTGTGCGAGGGATAGTCGCACTTGACGCCCTCGACGCCGTATTTCTCGAAGAACGCTTTGGCCTTGCCCGGAATGAGATCCGAGGCCGCCACGATCTCGACGTCGGGCTGTTTCATGAACGATTTGATGTGCGAGCCGGCGATCCAGCCGCACCCGATGAAGGCGACGCGCAGTTTGCGGGTCGTGTCGATCGTTTTGACTTCGTGCGATTCTTTGAACGCGTTGAGATCTTTGTCTTCTGCCATGATTTTTTCCTCCTTATGTTCGGTCAGCAGCCGATGGATTTGAGATATTGAATGCTCTTTTCAATGGATTGCAGGGGCGTCAGGCCCATCGAGGGGTTGTCCTGCTCCACGACCACCCACTTCGCGCCCGCTTCTCTCGCGGCCGCAAGGATGGGCGGAAAGTCCTGCAGGCCGGAGCCGACGGGACGGAACTCGAAATTGGCGGGGCGCACGGGGCCTTTCTTTTCCATGCCGATCAGCTCGTACATATCCTCGGATTTTTCGCCGTAAAAGTCTTTGAGGTGCACCACGGGGCAGCGGCCGGCGTATTTTTTGATGTACTTGACGGGCTCCTCGCCGCCCACTTTGACCCAGCAGACGTCCAGCTCGGTCTGCAAAAGATCGGCGGGCACGGTGTCGTACAGCACGTCAAGGGCGTACTTGCCGTCCAGTTTGACGAACTCGAAGTCGTGGTTGTGGTACAGCAGCGTCAGCCCGAGTTTGTTGGCCTCGCGGCCGAGCATGGCAATGTTCCCGACCACCTCGGGGAACTTGTCGGTGCCGGGGCGGTATTCCGTGTTGAGATAGGGCACCGCGATGTAGGAAAGGCCGATCGACGCGTATTTGCCGAGCACGCCCGCGGGGTCCGCCACCATATCGAGGTAGGGGACGTGCGCCGACAGGGGAACGAGCCCCAGCTCCTCGCAGATCGCCTTGACCTCGGCGGGCTCGTGGCCGTAAAGACCGGCAAATTCCACACCGTCATAGCCCATTTTTTTGATGGCCGTCAGCGTTCCTTTCAGGTCGGCCGCCGCTTCGTTGCGCACGGAATAGACCTGTACCGCAATGGGAAAAGACATAGTAGTACCTCCTGCATATTTTTTTGGGGAACGATCGTTGTCGCTGCTTTCATTATAAGACAGTTTTTGTCCGGACGCAAGACATTTTGCGGCATTGATAAGACAAATATTGCTAAATTCACGCGTGCGCGCGGCAAAAGCGCCGTTTTGACGGGGGCGCGCTCCCGCGGCGGTTGACAGACGGGGCGAAAACGAGTATGATAATGACAGAGAGCGCAAAGGGGGCAGGAGCATGCTGTATTTCAACGAGGAGCATTACGCCGAGGAAATGGAAAAGATCGCGGTGCCGTATCTCTCGGCCCGCCGTCGGGAAGAGACGATCGCGGCCGCGGACGGCAAACCGCTTTTTTGTCAGGTCTACCGCGCGGACGCGCCGCGCGGCACGGTGTTTCTGGTGCACGGCTTTTCGGAAAGCGGAGAGAAGTTCCGCGAGATGATCTACTACTTTCTCTCGCGCGGGCTGTCGGCGGTCATCTACGACCAGCGGGGGCACGGCCGCTCTTTCCGCGACGCGCCGGCGCGGGTGACGCACGTGGACAAATTTGAAAAATACGTCGCCGATCTGGAAACGGTCTTTGCCGCGTTTTCCGTCACCTTGCCCCGCCCTTATGTGCTGTTTTCACACTCCATGGGCGGCGCGGTCTCGGCGCTGTATCTGCAAAAGCATCCGGGGCATTTTGACAAGGCCGTGCTGTGCGCGCCCATGATCGCTCCGCGGCACGACGGGCTGCCGCTGTGGCTGTGCCGCCTGATCTGCGGCTTCTGCGTGCTGACGGGGCAGGGCAAAAAGCCCCTGTTCGCCGCCGGCAAAGACGACGGGCCCGACCGCTTTGAAGATTCCTGCTCTTGCTCGCGCGCCCGCTTTGATTACTATTTCGATCTGCGGCAAAAGCAGCCGATTTTGTCGGGCGGCAAGCCGTCGTATGCCTGGACGTTCGTTTCGCTCGGCGTGACGAAGCGCATTTTTGCCGCAAAAGGGCCGGAACGGGTGCGGATACCCGTGCGCGTCTACGCCGCCGAGACGGATCATCTGGTCGACGCGAAAGCGCAGCAAAAATGGGTCGCGCGCCTGGCGAACGGGACGCTTGTGCCCGTGGCGGGCAGTAAGCACGAGATCTTCAACTGCGCCGACCGCGAGTTTTACGGCTTTCTCGACGATCTGTTCGCCTTTCTGCTCGGCGCGTGACACCTTCCCCCGGTGGGGAAGGCCGGTAAGCAACGCCGCATGACGGAAGAGATTTTGATGAACACACAAAAAAGCCCCCGTTCGGGGGCTTTTTCGTTTACCACAGGTCTTTTTCTTTGAGTTCCGAAACGTCGCCGTCGGCAAAACCGGCCGCCGTGAGGTATTCCTCGACCTTGCCGCGGGCGTCCCAGTAGTTCTTGTGCGAGTCGGAGCCGTAGGTCACGGGAATGCCCATCTCGAACATGCTGCGCAGATACTCGGCGTACTGCCGCCGGAAGGTCTCCGTCGCCATGGAGGTCAGGAAAAAGTGCGAGTTGCATTCAACGTATTTGCCGTTTTCTTTCAGCGCCGCGGCAATGTCGTCTTTCATGCCCTTCGGAATGATGTCGAAGTCCTCGTACCAAATGCCCTTGCCGTGGTACCACGGGTGGCCGAGAATGGTGACGCGCTCGTCGGCGGCGAGGTACATCTGCTGGCGGTACCACTCCTTGATGCAGGCGTCGCGGTCAATGGGCTGGGCGGACGTGCCGGGGCGGTCGACGCGCCAATGCGAAGCGCCGATGGCGTAGCGCACGCCGAGTTCCATCATCTCCTGCTTGCTCGCGGCCAGTTCGATGTCAAAGGGAAAACCGGAAGTCGGCGCCTCGTAGCCGTCGCGCGTGCCCGTCTTTGCGATGTAGTCGAACTGCGGTTTGGCAATGGGGGTCAGTTCGACGCCCAGCACCATAAAGGGGTATTCCTTCTGCGCTTCTTTGACGCCCGCCGCCGAGGCGCGCAGATCGCCGAGGAACTTTTCGTCGTTATAGTTGGCGTGATCGGTGATGCCCACGCGGCAAAGCCCCTGCGCCCCTGCGTTTTTCGCGATGAGCGACAGCGGGTTTTCCGCGTCGTAGGAATATTCGCTGTGAATGTGCCAGTCGGAATGGATGATCATGGTGAACTCCTCCTTAAAATATCATGCCGGTTCCTGCATGTTTCGTTCAGATAAATCCGCCGTCTACGCCGAGGCATTGGCCGGTGATGAAAGCGGCGTCGGGCGAGGCGAGAAAGAAGACCGCGCCGGCCACGTCGTCGGGCGTGCCCATGCGGCAAAGCGGCGTTTCGTCGATCAGGGCCTGCTTGTCGGCCGCCGAGAGCCCCGCGTTCATGTCGGTGTCGATGAGGCCCGGCTCCACGCAGTTGACGGTGACGCCGGAGGGGCCGAGTTCTTTGGCAAGCGCCGTCGTCAGGCCGCGCAGTCCCGCTTTGGCGGCGGAGTAGGCCACCTCACAGGAGGCGCCGACCCTGCCCCACATGGAGCCGACGTTGACGATGCGCCCCGCTTTGGCGGCGACCATGGCGGGTATGGCCGTGCGGCAGAGATACAGCGCGCCGGCAAGGTCGACGTCCAGCACGCGCCGCACCTCGGCGTCGGTCATATCCTGCAAAAGGCCCGTGTGCGCCACGCCCGCGCAGTTGACAAGGATCCCGGGCGCGCCGCCGAGCGCCTTTACGGCCTCGGCATAGCCGGCTCGCACGGCCGCGGGGTCGCCGACGTCACAGCGCACGGGGCAAGCGCCCGTTTCCCGCGCCACCGCCGCGGCCGCCCGCTCGTTCTCTCTGTAAAAAAACGCCGCCGCGTCGCCGTTCTCGCAAAAACGTCTGACAACCGCCGCGCCGATGCCGCGGCTGCCGCCCGTGACCAGTACACGCCGCATGCCGTCGCCCCCTTTCCTGTTTCACTTATCAGCATAGCACCGCGACCCCGCGCTGTCAAGATTTGTCGGCCGATTTTTTGCGCGAAACGCGCGCTCGCGGCATATTCTCTCCGCCGGCGGCATACCCATGAACGAGGCCAACACGAAGGAGGAAAGAAAAATGGAACAAACGTTGGAACTGCCGGCCGCCGAACAGCCGAAAAAACGGCGTTTCGGTCGCCGCACCGTCATGGTCGCCTGCGCGGTGGTGCTGATCGCCGCGGCGCTGGTGCTGAACTTTATCCTGTTCGGCGACAAGTGGCAAAAACCGCTGGAAGAAGCTACCCCGACCGCCGCCGACGAGGCGGGTGAAACGGGCAAAACGGCGGATGCCGCCGCGGGCGACGGGTACTTTTCCGCCACGCAGGTCAGCCGCCAGCGGGCGCGCGACGAGGCGCTGGAAGTGCTGCAGAGCGTGGTGGATAACGACAACGCCGACGAGGCGGCCAAAACCGAGGCGCTCGCGGACATCGCGGCGCTGGCGCGCGCCATGGAGACGGAAGCCAACATCGAGTCGCTGGTGCGCTCGCGCGGCTTTTCGCAATGCGTGGCGGTCGTCAACGGCGACACCTGCTCGGTGGTGGTGCAGAGCGCCGAGCTGACGCCGGCCGGCATCGCCCAGATCAACGACGTCGTTTACGAGCAGGCGGGCATCGCCCCTGCGGGCGTCAAGATCATCGCCAAATGAAAAAAAGCCCCCGAACGGGGGCTTTTTTCTATGTTCATCAAAATCTCTTCCG
>CAMZFG010000084.1 GCA_947306035.1 uncultured Clostridia bacterium
AATAACGGTCTGACCGTAATCCTTGGAGGGAATATGGCGAACGACGAATATACCAACGACCGGGCAAACGCCGCGGCGGAAAACACGCCCGCTCCCGCACCGCAGGAACAGCCCGCGCAAACGACGCCGCAGGAGCAAACGCCGCAGGCCGCGCCGCAGGAGCAATCCGCGCAGGCCGCGCCGCGAGAGCAAACGCCGCAGGCAGAGCCCGCTCCGCAGGAGCAACCGCAGGCCGAAGCGCAGCAGCCAACGACAGAAGCACAGCCGACCGAAGTGCCGGCTCCTGTTGCCGCGCCCGCCGAACAGCCGGCGCCCGTGCCGGACAAAAAGAAGAAGAAAGAGAAGGCGCCGAAGCCGGAGAAAAAACCGAAGCCGGAGCCCGCGCCCGAACCGGAGCCCGCCGAAGAGCCGGCGCCCGTGAGAAAACGCCCGAACGGGCAGGAACGCCGCCGCCGTCGGCACCGTTCACATCCGCGCCGCTACTGGATCCGTCGGCACCGCCGTCGCTATCTGCGGCACCTTTTCAAGCGCATATTCCTGTTTACGCTGGCCGTGCTGCTCGGCGTCATGCTGACGCTGGGGCTTTTGGTGGGCGGCGCCTTTATGGCGCTCGGCGGCCTGACCATCGACTTTCTGCAGCATTTCGGCATCGCGCAGGGTGCCGACGAATACCTGACCGATCAGGGCGAAGTGGATCTGACCAACACCTCGCTGCTCGAACTGATCTGGGATCTGCGCACCGTGGGCACGCAGCTCGATTCCCACACGGTGCAGACGCTGCTTGACCGCTACGGTCTGCGTTTGCCCGAAGAGGTCGCGCGCGTTCTGCCCACCGACCTGTTCCAGATCCCACTCAGCCGCCTGCTCTCCGAAGAAGGCGGCACCGCCGTGACCGAGAACCTGACGCTCGGCTATTTCCTCTCGTTCCTGCCCGAGGGCATGCTGGCCCCGCAGGTGGTGGAAAAACTCTCGCCCCGTCCGCTTTCCCTTTTGGTGAACAGCGATTGGCTGGGGCTGTTCGGCGGCCTGCAGCTCGGCTATTTCACGGGCGTGACCTATGACGAAGCGGGTCACGTCGTGTATCAGGACCCCGCCGTGCCCACCCCGCAGGAACTGCTGGCGGAACTCGACCTCGGCAGCATGATGGACGCCATGACCAAAAACGGCGACTTTTTAGCCGTGCTGCACGACGATCTCGGCAGCAAGGAGATCGGTTCGCTCATCAGCGGTATGACCGAGGGCGCGCTGATCGACACCATGGTCGAGGGCAAGACCGTTGCCGACGTCATCACGCTCAACGAGGAGACGGGGCGCTACGAGATCAGTTTCAACGCGCTGGCCGGCAACGTTTATCTGGGGCAGGTGCTGAACTACGTGAAAGTAGAAGAGCACGAGGACCCGCTGGATCCCGAAAGCCCCGTCAAGATCGTGTGGTACGAAAAGTACGACGCGGAGCATCTCGACGACGAGGAATACACCAAAAAAGTCACGGGCATGGAAAAATACATGGCCGACGTGGCGCTGCAGGATCTGATCAACGGCACGCTGTCGCTGGAGACCACCTTTGACGGTCTGTTCTTCGGCGATATGCAGAGCGGCTACGCCCGCGGCGACGCTCTCCACGGCGACGCCCTCGATCCCGAAAAGGTGACCGGCTACGAGTGGACGGAAAACGGCACTCCCGTCAAAGCCATGGCCAAAGCCATTGCCAACATCAAGGTCAGCGACGTGCTCTCCGGCAATCTCAACGTCAGCGAGATCATGGGCGACCTCGCCTTCGGCGACTTGCAGAACTACGTCAAGCACGAGGACGGCAAGTGGTACGAAACGCAGGAGCCGCCCGCCGAGGATAAATACGTGGGCGCGGTGCAGAACGCGCTGGCCAAGATCCGCCTCTCCGACGTGGTGGACGGCGGCATTGATCTCGACACCACGCTGGCGGGCCTGAAAGCGGGCGACGCCATGGGCTATATCCCCGTGGAAGAGACCGACCCTCTGCATCCCGAAGACCCGCCCAAGACCGTGTGGTACGAAAAGTACGACGCGGATCACCTCGACGACCCCGAAAAGACCAAAAAGGCCGACGGCCGCGACGCGGCGTTTGCCGACATTGCCATTCTCGACCTTATCAAAGGGGAATTGAACCTTGACAGCACCCTCGACGATATGACGCTGGCCGACGCCATGAACTACACCAAAGTCGGCGACGATTACTACTCGACCTACACCGACGACGGCGACGACAGCAACGACGTCAAAGTCACGGGCATTCTCGCCGTGCTGGCGCCCAAAAAGCTGAACAACATCGGCTCGTCGGTCGGCACCGTCAAGATCGGCGAAGTGCTCGGCTACACGGCGGTGGAAGAGGCAGACCCCCTGCATCCCGAAAACCCGCCCACGATCGTGTGGTACGAGAAATACGACGAGGATCACCTCGACGACCCCGAAAAGACCAAACGGGCAGAGGGCATTATGGTCAGTCTGGCCGACCTGACCGTAGACGATCTTTCAAACGACGATACCGTCACCGAAAAGGTGGGCGATATCACGCTGGCCGACGCCCTCGGGTACAAACTGCACGAAGGCGTCTACTACACCACTTATATAGGGCCTGACGACCCCGGCAACGTCGAGGTGGAGGGCATTCTCTCCGTGCTGGCGCCCAAAAAGATCAACGCCATCGACAGCAGCGTCGGCACCATCAAGATCGGCGAGGCGCTGAAATATACGGCCGTCGATGAGGGCGATCCCGAACACCCGGTGTGGTACGAAACGTATATCGGCCCCGGCGACCCCGCCAACAAGCGGGCGGAAGGCGTGATGGCGCACCTGGCTGATCTGACCATCGACGACCTGTCGAACTCGCAGACCGTGACCGACAAGATCGGCGAGATCACGCTCGGCGACGCGCTCGGCTACAAATACGTGGACGGCGTATGGTACGAGAAATACGACGCCGATCACCTCTCCGACCCCGCCAAGACCAAAAAGGCGAGTTCCGTCATGGCCACGCTGGCCGACAAGCGCATCGACGGCATGAGCGACGCGGTCAACGACGCGGAACTCTATAAGATCCTCGGCTATACCGAGGTCGACGAGGAGTACTATATCACCTATATCGGCCCCGACGATCCCGGCAACGAAAAGGCCTCCGGCGTGCTGACGCAACTGGCCGATCTCAAAGTCGGCGAACTCTCCGACAACGATAAAGTGACCGCCAAGATCAACGGCATCAAACTGGCCGACGCGCTCAGCTATCAGCTGGTCGACGGCGTCTACTACTCGACCTACGTGGGGCCGGACGATCCCGGCAACGTCAAAGTAGAGGGCATTCTCTCCGTACTGGCGCCGAAAAAACTCAACGAGATCGAGAGCAGCGTGGGCACCATGAAGATCGGCGAGGTCATGAAGTACACCGCCGTCGAAGAGGGCATGCCGCCCGTTACGGTGTGGTACGAGACCTACGTGGGCCCGGGCGATCCCGGCAATAAGGTGGCCACCGGCATGATGGCAACGCTCGCGGATCTGACCATCGACGGGCTTTCCGATCCCGATACCGTCAGCGCCAAAGTGGGCGAGATCACGCTGGCCGACGCGCTCGGCTACAAGTACGTGGACGGCACGTGGTATGAAAAATACGTGGGCCCCGGCGATCCGGAGAACGTCAAGGCCAGCCCCGTGATGGCGACGCTGGCCGAAAAGCGCATCGACAACATGAGCAACGCCGTCAACGACGCGTACCTGTACGAGATCCTCGGCTACACGCGCGTGGTGCATCACGACCCGCTGCACCCCGACGACCCGGAATACGACACCTACACCTATTACACCGACGAGGCCTGCACCCAGGAGGCCTCCGGCGTGCTGGCGCAGATGGCAGACCTTAAAGTCGGCGAACTCTCCGACAACGACAAGGTCACGACCAAGATCAACAACATGCAACTGGCCGACGTGCTGGGCCACGAGAAACACGCAGGCACGTGGTACACGCATTACGACCCGCTGCACCCCGAACAGAACCGCGTGACCGGCGTGCTGGCGCAACTGATGGAAAGCCGCGTGGGCGACCTTTCCACCACCATTGACGACGTCAAACTCGGCGCGGCCATGGGCTACTACGAGGACGGCGGCGTGTGGTACGAAGACGCGGGGCACACCGTGCCCGTGACCGGCGTGCTGAAAGCGTTTGCGCCGCTGACCACCGGAGAACTTTCTCACGGCGATACCATTGTCGATACCATCGACGCCCTGACGCTCGGCGACGCGCTCGGCTACACCAAAGAGGCCGGCGTGTGGTACGACAAGACGCACAACGAGGCGCACGGCATCATCGGCGCGCTGTGCGACACCCGCATCGACGGGCTCGGCGCGGCGGTCGACACCATGAAACTCGGCACCATGCTCGACTACGAGGAGCACGGCGGCGTGTGGTATTCGACCTACAGCGACGACGGCAACCCCGCCAACGACGTGAAAGTCACCGGCATTCTCGCCACGCTGTCGAACAAGACCATCGGGCAGCTCGGCGACGCCGTGTCCGATCTGCGCGTGGCGGACGTGTTCGGCTACGAGGAGCACGGCGGCGTGTGGTATGTGACCTATATCGACGAGGGCGACCCCGGCAACGTGCCGGTATCGGGCATCGTGCAACTGATCGGCCCCGCCACCCGCATCGATCAACTCGACAGCGTCAACTTGGAAAGCAAGACGCTGCAGGACTTTTACAACGCGGGCGTGTTCATCGACGAGACCCGTGCCACCAAATTGCAAAACAATTTCGGCGACTCCTGGCGGACGATGACGCTGATCCAACTGCTCGACGCGTTGCTTGCCATGCTGTAACGGAAAGTATATCACTGTTCCGAACAAACCATCCCGCAGAAAAAGACCGTTTTCACCGTTTTGCAAGTTTTTTCGAAAAAACGCAAGGAAAAACCGTTTCTCATGCGTATAATAAGTGAAAGGGTCGTGCACGACGCTTTTCAAACGAATATGCGGTTCCTTTGCGAAGGGCGGGGAACGGAGAGGGTAGAATGATGAAAAGATCGGTGCTGTTTTTGTTAGCGGCCTTTCTCGTTCTTTCAAGTGTCGTCTGCCTGACGGGCTGTGCCAAACGCTCGTCGGCGACGACCCTGAAGGAAAAGGTGGTCGCCATGATCGACTGTGACGTGGCGCAGGATACTGAAGGCGCGTATGCCTTGCTCTATCCCGGCGTGATGGATTTTGAAACGTACCGGACTACGGCCGAACAGATCTACGAGTATTTTCCCGTCACCGCCGGCTACACGTGTCAGATGCAGGCATGGAACGCAACGAACACGATCGGTGCGCATGCCGCCAAAACCTATGAAGGCAGATATAAAGTCGAATTTGACGAAAAGACCTTTTACATTCTGGTCACCTGGCGTTCCGACAAAAACGGAAGCGGCTTTACGGGTTTTCAGATATTGAATGAAGCAGACTGGCTCGCTTCGCAGAAATAACAAAGGCGCAACCGAAAGTCTTTCCCCGCAAGGCGGCGAGAACCATGCAAAAAAGCACCCTGTTCGGGGTGCTTTTTTGATACCGTTGTGTACCTTAT
>CAMZFG010000085.1 GCA_947306035.1 uncultured Clostridia bacterium
GGCGGGCGACGCGGGGCACGGCCAACTGGATCAGATCCTTGCATTCTACCGGGAAGAAGGGCTTATCTGAGGCGTTTTTCCCGTTGCGAGGTGAATATCGTTGCCGCGGGAATCCTCTCAAAAGCTGCTGCGCGGCACCTTGATCCTGACCCCCGCCTTGCTGTTTTCCAAGGTGGTGGGACTGTTTTACAAGGTGCCGCTTCTCTCTATCGTGGGCGTGGAAGGCATGGCGCATTTTCTCTCCGCCTACCACGTTTATTCGCTCCTTTTCGTGCTGTCCGCCGCGGGCTTGCCCGCGGCGCTGGCGCTGCAGACGGCGGCGGTGCGGGTCACGGGCGGCCGTGCGGCCGTGCGCCGCGTCTTTTTCGTGTCGCTCGCCGTGTTTTCGGTGCTGGGCCTTGCCGGCGCGGCGGTTTTGTTTTTCTTTTCAGACGAACTGGCCGCGGCGCTCTCGCAGCCGGGGGCGGCGCCCTGCCTTGTCGCCATTGCGCCCGCTTTGCTGCTGGCCGCTTTCTGCGGCGGCGCGCGGGGCTATTTTCAGGGGCGTCACACCATGATCCCGACCGCCGTCTCCGAGGTGACGGAAGCGCTCGGCAAACTCGGCTTCGGCCTGTGGTTCGCCGCGGCGGCCGTGCGGCGGGGAAGCGATACGCCCCACGTGGCGGCGGCGGCCGTCGCCGGCATCACCGCTGGCCTTTTGCTCTCGGCGCTGTTTCTCGGCGTTTGCCTGCTCGCCGCCGCCTGCAAAGCGGGGCGCGATGCGCCGTCGGAGCGGCAAAGCGTTCCCACCCGCAGGCAGGTGCTCGTCTCCCTTTGGCGGGTGGCGCTGCCCATCACGATCAGCGCCTCGGTCATGAGTTTTCTCTCGCTGGTCGATACGCTCGTCATACCGTCGGGATTGCTGCGCGCCGGATACGCCGAGGGCGTGGCCCTTTCGCTGTACAGCTGCTACGGCAATCTGGCCGTGCCGCTGTATAATCTGGTGCCCGCGCTGCTCTCGCCCGTGTCTTTGTCGCTGGCGCCGCTGTTGTCGGCCGCTCTTGTCAAAAAGGACGCGGCGGGCATGTCGGCGGCATGGCGCTCCGCGTGGCGCCTGACGCTGTTCCTCGCGCTGCCGGCCGCCCTGGGGCTCTCGGCTTTCGCGGGGCCCGTTCTCACGCTGATCTATCGGGGGCAGGGAGAAGCCGCGGCGGTCGCCGCGCCCCTGTTGTCGATCCTGGCGGTCGCCGTACTGCCCGCGTCGCTGCTGACGCTGACGGCCGCCGCTCTGCAGGCCGCCGGGCGCGCGGGCGTTCCCGTAGCCGCCCTGTCCGCGGGCGCGGGCGTCAAACTGCTGACGGAATGGCTGCTGCTGCCCCGCCTCGGCATCACGGCCGCCCCGGTCAGCACGCTCGTCTGCACCGCGGTCGTGCTGACGGTCGAACTGATCGCGCTGTCGCGTCTGCGCCTTGCGCTGGCGCCGCCCGTGCGCTGTCTGTTCCCGCCGCTGCTTGCCGCGATACCGGCCGTTTGCGGCGGCGCGCTCCTGTATTTTCTGCTGCCCGGCGGCACGCTCCGGTTTTTGCCGGTGCCGGTGCTGACGGCGCTGTGCTATTTTCCGCTTTCCCTGCGTCTCGGCGCGGCGGAGCGGGAAGATCTGATCACGCTGCCCGGCGGCTCTCTGCTTTGCCGCCTGCTGCCCGCCGAAAAAAGAAAGGAAGTTTACCATGACGAGAGACGAGAAAATGGCCGCTTTGCTGCAAAAAGACGCATACACCGTGTCGGACCTGATCACAATAGTAGAGATCCTGCGCCTGCCGGGCGGGTGCCCGTGGGACAGGGAACAGACCCACAAGAGCATTCGCAACGACTTGATCGAGGAGACCTATGAAGTCGTCGAGGCCATCGACAACGAGGATCCCGCGCTGCTTGCGGAAGAACTCGGCGACGTGCTGCTGCAGGTCGCCATGCACGCCCGCATGGAAGAGGAAGCCGGCCGCTCCGATTTTGACGCCATCGCCGACGGCGTCTGCCGCAAACTGATCCACCGCCATCCCCACGTGTTCGGCGAGGTGCGGGTCAAGGACAGCGCCGAGGTGCTTTCCAACTGGGATAAGATCAAAAGCGAAGAGAAGAGCCGCCTGACCCGCACCGATAAGCTGCGCGCCATCCCGCGCCAGTTCCCGGCGCTGATGCGGGCGGCCAAGGTGGGCAAAAAATCGGACGTGCTGGATTTTCCCGACGTCGGCACGGCGCTTGACAAGACGCACGAGGAACTGACCGAGGTCGACGAGGCGCTGGCCGCGGCCCGGCCGCAAGCGATCGAAGAGGAGATCGGCGATCTGCTGTTTGCCGCCGCCAATCTCTCGCGCAAAGCGGGCGTCGACCCCGAAAAAGCGCTGACGGCCGCCACCGATAAATACATCGCTCGTTTTGCCTCGGTCGAGGCGCAGGCCGCCGAAAAAGGCCGCGATATGGCCGATATGACCCCCGAAGAGCTCGATATTTTATGGAAAAACGCAAAAAAGTTGACTAAAAACGCCAAAAATTGAGAATTTTTTACGGAATGCTATTGCATTTTGTGAACAAATATGCTAAAATGATCCCAGTGATGGGCGATGTCCGTCGCAAATCATATTAACACGAAAGGATGTTTTACCATGAACAAATCCGAATTGATCGAAGCGATCGTTGCCAAAGCCGATCTTTCCAAGAAGGACGCGGAAGCCGCCCTGAACGCCACCGTTGAAGCCATCAAAGAAGCCCTGAAAGCGGGCGAGAAAGTGCAGCTCGTCGGTTTCGGCACCTTTGCCGTCAAAGAGAGAGCCGCTCGCACCGGTATGAACCCCAAGACCAAAGAAAAGATCACCATCGAGGCCAGCAAGGTTCCCACCTTCGCCGCCGGCAAGGCCCTGAAAGACGCCATTCAATAATCGACACACCGTGCGGCGAGGTAACTCGCCGCACTTTTTTACGGACATGCGACTTGACAAATACCTGAAGGTGACCCGCATCATCAAGCGGCGCACCGTGGCCAACGACGCCTGCGACGCCGATCACGTCACCGTCAACGGCCGCCCCGCGAAGGCCTCTTACGACGTCAAGGAAAACGACGTGATCGAGGTGCGCTTCGGCGCCCGCACGCTGAAGATCCGCGCGCTCTCCGTCAAGGAGACCGTGGGCAAGAGCGAGGCCGGCATGCTCTACGAAGTCATCGAATAAAAAAGCGCCCTCCCGCATATAGTCTCTCCGAAAGAGACGCATGGGGGAGGGCATTATGAACGTTCAGCAAAACGAAAAAAGCAAGCACACCGTCACGGCCGCGGCGCGAACGCACGTGGAGATCGGCGGGGTCACCGAAGTCGTCAGTTTTGACGAGGAAACGGTGACGCTGGTCACCGACTGCGGCGAGCTGACGGTGGAGGGAACTTCGCTGCACATCGGCACGCTCAACATCGAGCGGGGGTGCGTCGTCATCGACGGGCGCGTCAATGCGTTCGTGTACAGCGACGCCGCCGCGCGCAAGAGCAAACGGGCGCGCCTGTTCGGATGATCGCGCTCTCGCCAACCCGTCAGCTTTTCCTGTTGGCGCTGTCGCTGCTGTGCGGTTTTGCCGCCGGGGCGGTCTACGACCTTTTCGGGGTGCTGTCGCTGCTGCTCGGCGCGTACGAAATGCCGGCGTCCGCGCGCGCCCGCTTCGGGGCGCCTTTGCCGCTTGTGAAAAAGCCGGTCCCGTTCCGCCGCAGGCGGGCGGGCAAAGTGTGGCGCGCCGCGGTCACGGGCGTGACGGACTGCCTGTTCGTGCTGCTGCTCGGCACGGCGGCGGCGGTCGTTCTGTTCGTCGCCAACGACGGGCAGTTCCGCGCGGCGGTGCCGCTGCTTTTGCTCGGCGGCTTCTTTTTGTGGCGGCGCTCCGTCGGCCGCCTGTTCGACGCGGGCGCGCCCCTGGCGGCTTTTTTGCTGTCCGCGGCGGGCGTGTATCTCGTCGCGCTCCTCTGCCTGCCGCCGCGGCTTTTGCGGCGCGGATCGAAAAAACTCGCGGCGCCGATCGGCCGGCTGATCGGGCGCGCCGCCGCGCACGCGGCGCAAAAAAAGAGCCGTGCGCTTTGCCTTTTGCACGTCGAGCAGGCCGGGCGCGGATTTGAAACGGAAAGGAAAGTGAGTTCCCGGAATGAAACAGCAGGACGACCGCAAGCGGACAAGCGCGCTGACGTGGGTCATTCGCGCCATCATCATCGTCATCTTTTGCGTGGCGGTGGCGATCGGCGTCGTCAAGTTGGCGCAGGCGCACCGCGAGAGTGAGCGCGGAGACAAACTGCAGCAAGAACTCGAACAGACAGAGCAGGACTCGTAAAAAAAGCGCGCCGCGTGCATAAAACGCGCCGGCGCTGTCCAATACTCCTTTGCGGATATCCGCGAAAGGGAGGGACAGAGATGAACGATATGCTCAAAGATCTGACGGGAAAACGGTGCAGCATCCTCAACGAAGATGCGGAGTACCTGACGGGCAGCGCCGACATCGCCTGCGACGTGCTGGCGGTGGACGACGAGTGGATCAAAGTGGCCTTCACCGACCGGCAGGGCCGCCGCGTCACCCGCATGGAACGCACCGACACGCTCGACCGCATCGAATTGTTCTCTTGACGAAAAAAGCGGCTTGACGCATCAAGCCGCTTTTTGATTTGCCCTTAACCGAGCAGTCCTTTTATAAAGATCTCAATGCCGATGGCGATCAGAATGACGCCGCCGAGTATCGTCGCCTTTCCGGCCAGGCGCGTGCCAAACCGCTTGCCCACGAACAGACCGATCAGACACAGAATAAAGGTGACCGTGCCGATCATCAGCGCCGCGGCGAGGGCGGTCGGGAACTTGTAGTCCGCAATGGTAAAACCGACCGAGAGGGCGTCGATGGAAGTGGCCACGCCCTGTATCAGCAAGGTGCCGAACCCCAGCACGGCGACGGCCGCTTCTTCCTTGCGGCGTATGCCCTCGATCAGCATTTTGCCGCCCACGAAGAGGAGCAGCGCGAGGGCTATATAGGGCACCGCTTTCTGAAAGGCGGAAAAGCGTTCCGCGGCAAAATGCACCAGCACCCAGCCCGTCAGCGGCATCACGGCCTGAAACAGGCCGTAAACGCCCGCCACGGCGCACATGCGGGGCAGTTTCATGTCCGGCTCGCCGAGGCCGTTTGCCAGCGAAACGGAGAAAGCGTCCATCGCAAGCCCCACGCCGAGCAGAAGCGTATTCAACACGAACAAAAAGGCATCCACGGGCAGTTTTTCTCCTTTCACCGTTCAAGTTTTTTCATTTTATCACATCGCCTTTTTGCTGTCAAGCCCATATCGTTCGACAGACGAAAACGGGGTCTTTGTTACTTTCGCACAAGAGCGCCCCGCTTCTTTTTCAGCACACCGCACAAAAGGGAGAAAAACGCGTTGATACGCTTGACAAAAAATAAGTATTATGATAGAATAATACCGTAAAAAAAGAGTTTCTGTGACTGACGGAACAGTGGGTCACCACGAGGGAACAGAAATGATACACGCCGACCGTCTGGGCAC
>CAMZFG010000086.1 GCA_947306035.1 uncultured Clostridia bacterium
GCCGCGCTGTCGTCGAGCACGACGCAGGAAGCGCCCGCACCGACGGCCGCCTGTACGGCGGCGGCCAGGAACGCGGGGTCGGCGCGCGTGGCGTCTTCGGCCACGAAAGTGACCGTTTCGCACCCCGTTTTGGCCTTTTTGACCAGTTCACCGATATGTTCCAACATTTTCGGCGGCTTTTTGTGGCAGGTATACTCCATGCCCACGGGCGACACCGGCAACTCGATGCGCACCGCCGGGTGCGCCGCGCCCGAAAGCGCGGCCAACGCCTGTTCGACGCCCGCGGCGTCGGGGGCGCCCACCGACAGCGTGCTTTGCTTGACGAAGGAGGCGGCCGTGCGCACGAACAGCACGTCCGCGCGGGGATTTTCGATCGGGGGCAGTTCGATCACGTCGACGCACAGGTTTTCCAGCTGCCGCGCGATCTCCAGCTTTTCTTTGAAACGCAGATGCCGGTTCTCCGTCAAGGTCGCGTCTGCCACTCTGATCTTTTTCATGTTTCGTTCCTCCTTGTCAAAAAGTCCCCGGAGCCGGCAAAAACCGACCCCAGGGACGAAAAAACTTTCGCGGTACCACCCTGATTACCGCCTTGCGGCGGTCACTTGCCCGCGCCGTACAGCGCGTTGCCCGGCTAACGGGGGCAGGCCGTGGCCGCTTACTCTGGTTCGGCGACCCTGCTCCGGAGCGAGACTTGCCGCCCGCCTCTGACCGCCTCGCACCGACCGGCGGCTCTCTGACAGAGGGAATGGACCGCAATACTTCCATCAAAGCATTTTCTCAATGAATTGAATGTAGTGTAGCACAAAGCCGCGGGTTTGTCAAGGGGCGGCGCGCATTTTTTTCAGATGGGGTACGTCCAGCCGAACGTGTCTTCCGTCTTGCCCCATTGAATGCCCGTCAGCGTGTCGTAGAGGTGCTGCGTGATCTTGCCGATCTTCCCGCCGTTGACGGTGTATTTCCGGTCTTTATAGCACAGTTCCCCGATGGGCGAGACCACCGCGGCGGTGCCGCAGCCCCACGCCTCTTCCAGCGTGCCGTTCTCCATGGCCGCGGAAAGTTCCTCGACGGAGAGCAGGCGTTCGTGCACCGTGTAGCCCTCTTTTTTGAGGATCTCGATGCAGGATTTGCGGGTGATGCCGGGCAGAATGGAGCCCGTCAGTTTGGGGGTGACGATCTCGTCGCCGATCTTGAACATGACGTTCATGGCGCCGACTTCCTCAATGTACTTGCGGTGCACGCCGTCCAGCCACAGCACCTGCGAATAGCCCTTTTGCTCGGCGCGTTCGCCCGCGCGGTTGGAAGCGGCGTAGTTGCCGCCGCACTTGGCGTAGCCGGTGCCGCCGCGCACGGCGCGCACGTCCTCGTCTTCGATCATGATCTTGACGGGGTTGATGCCCTCTTTATAGTAACTGCCGACGGGAGAGGCGATGATGAGGAACTCCACGTGATGCACGGTGTGCACGCCGAGCGACTCGTCGTTGCCGAACATGAAGGGGCGCAGATACAGCGAGGTGCCGGGCGCGCTCGGCGTCCAGTCCTGCTCGGTGCGCACGAAGGTGGTGAGGATGTTGAGCGCCTCGTCCTCCGGGATCTGTGGCAGGCAGAGCCGCTCGGCGGAGTTGTTCATGCGGCGGATGTTCTCCATGGGCCGGAACAGCTGCACTTTGCCGTCCGCGCGGCGGTAGGCCTTGAGGCCCTCAAAGATCTCGGAGCCGTAGTGCAGCACCGTGGAAGCCGGGTGCAGAGACAGGTTGGCAAACGGCACGATGCGCTGGTTGATCCAACCCCGTCCGGCCTCGTATTCCATCATGAACATATGATCGGTAAAGATCTTACCGAACCCCAGCGCGCTGCTGTCGGGCTTTGCTTTCGGCGCGTTCGTTTTGACGATCTGAATATTCCACATGACGTTATTCCCCCTTTTGTGCGCCGAGCGTCAGCGCCTTCATGTTGACTTCGGCCATATCCGCGTGGCGGGCCGAAATGACTTTGGCGAGCGCGGCGCGGACGCCCTGCTCGTTGAATTCCCCGAAAACGGAGAGGATCTTGCCCATCAGGATCATGTTGGCCAGCGTGGCAAAGCCCGCGTCGCTCGCCATTTGGGTGGCAGGCACGTAGTAAACGGTCACGTCGGTACGTTTCACCCGGCGGCCGATCAGCGTACTGTCGGCAAAAATGACGCCGCCGGGCTTGACCGCGTCTTCGTAGCGGTCGAGCGAGGGCAGGTTCATGGCCACCAGCACGTCGGGCTCGGAGACGATGGGCGAACCGACGGGCTCGTCGCTGACGATGACGCCGCAGCTGGCCGTGCCGCCGCGCATTTCGGGGCCGTAAGACGGCAGCCAGCTGACCTGCTTGCCCTCAAGCAGACCTTTGTAGGCGAGAAACTTGCCGGAAAACAGCAGGCCCTGCCCGCCGAAGCCGGAAAACAGATATTGCCGTTCAGCCATGGTTCTCCGCCTCCTTTCCGCTTCTGTCGCGGTACACGCCGAGCGGGTAGTACGGGATCATTTTCTCGTCGATCCACGCCAGGGCCGCGTCGGGCGTCATACCCCAGTTGGTGGGGCAGGAAGAAAGCACTTCGACCAGCGAAAAGCCCTTGCCGTTCAACTGGTTTTCAAACGCCTTGCGAATGGCTTTTTTGGCCTCGCGCACGTGGGGCACGCTGTTGACGGTGACGCGCGCGAGGTACTCCGCGCCGTCGAGTTCGGAGAGCAGTTCGCACACGCGGATGGGATAACCGCAGAGTTTGACGTCGCGGCCGTAGGGCGAGGTCTGCGTCACCTGACCCGGCAGCGAGGTGGGCGCCATTTGCCCGCCCGTCATGCCGTAGATGGCGTTGTTGATGAAAATGACGGTGATGTTCTCGCTGCGGGCCGCGGCGTGCACGGTCTCCGCCATGCCGATGGAGGCGAGGTCGCCGTCGCCCTGATAGGTAAAGACCACTTTGGAGGGATCGGCGCGTTTGACGCCGGTGGCTACGGCGGGCGCGCGGCCGTGCGCCGCCTCGATCATATCGCAGTTGAAGTAGTTATACGCCATGACGGAGCAGCCGACGGGCGCGATGCCGATGGTCTTGCCCTCGATGCCGAGTTCGTCGATGACCTCGGCCACAAGGCGATGCACGATGCCGTGGGTGCAGCCCGGGCAGTAATGCAGGGGGGCGTCGGTCAGAGCGTGCGGTTTCTGAAACACGATCACAGCAAGTCACCTTCCTTTCCGGCGGCCTGCCGGATGGCGGCCAGCACTTGTTTCGGCGAGGGGATCATGCCGCCCGCCCGGTTGCAGAGCGTGACCGGCACGCGGCATTCCGACGCCAGTTTGACGTCTTCGATCATCTGCCCCATGGAGAGTTCGACCGAGATCATGGCGCTGACGCGGTCGGCCGCCTCGCGGAACGCCTTTTTCGGGAACGGCCACAGGGTGATGGGACGGATCAGGCCCGCCCTGATGCCCTCGCGGCGCGCCTCGTTGACGGCGTTTTTGGCCACGCGGGCCGCAATGCCGAAGGCGGCGATGCAGATATCGGCGTCTTCCATGAGATATGCCTCGTAACGGGGCTCGTTTTCTTCGATCTTGCGGTATTTTTCATACCGGGCAAAGTTGAGTTGTTCCAACTCTTCCGGCACCAGCGACAGCGAGTTGATGATGTTGTGCGGCCGCTTCATATCCGTGCCCGTGGTGGCCCAGGGCTTTTCCGGCGCGGGCGCCACGTCAAAGTCGAGCGCCACGGGCTCCATCATCTGCCCCATCGTGCCGTCCGCCAGGATCATGGCGGTCATGCGATAGGTGTCGGCCAGTTCAAAGCCCTTGACGGTCAGTTCCGCCATTTCCTGCACCGAGGCGGGCGCCAGCACGATCATGTGATAGTCGCCGTGGCCGCCGCCGCGCGTGGCCTGAAAATAGTCGGACTGGCTCGGCTGAATGCCGCCGAGGCCGGGGCCGCCGCGCTGCACGTTGACGACCAGCGCGGGCAGATCGGCGCCCGCCAGATAGGACAGGCCCTCGCCCTTGAGCGAAATGCCGGGGCTGGACGACGACGTCATGACGCGATACCCCGCCGACGCCACGCCGTACACCATGTTGATGGCCGCGATCTCGCTCTCGGCCTGCAGGAACGTGCCGCCGATCTTGGGCATGCGCTTGGCCATGTAGGCCGCGATCTCCGTCTGCGGCGTGATGGGATAGCCGAAATAGTGCCGGCAGCCCGCGACCAGCGCCGCCTCGGCGATGGCCTCGTTGCCTTTCATCAAAACTTTGTCCGCCATACTCTCACCTCTCTACCCGAATGACGCAGTCTGGGCACATGATAGCGCAGGAAGCGCATCCCACGCAGGCCGCCGGGTCGGTCAGTTCCGCCGGGTGGTGGCCTTTTTTGTTGATCTTGTCCGTCGCGAGACGCAGCAGATGTTTGGGGCAGGCGTTCACGCAAAGGCCGCAGCCCTTGCAGAGGTCTGTCGCAAATGTCAGTTTTGCCATGCACAACACTCCTTTTTTATGTTTGGTTCATTGGATCTTCGGTTGTAATTGAAGGGTAAACGGGTGCGGGACCCGCCCCGTCAGGGCCTCTTTCAGGTTTTCGACGAACGTCGTCATCACAAGCGGCACACAGAGAGCCGCCGACACCTCTTCGGCATATCCGAGCGAGGCCAGCACGGTCCCAGCCGTCGTTTCGCCGCCGAGGTTGGAATTGTTGACCACGCCGGTAAAGCGCAGTCCCGCGGCGTTCTCGACTTCGCGCAGCACCTCCACGGTGTCCGCCACGGTCTGCGTCAGCGGCCGGTAGCGGTTGACGACCGCCAGCATCTCGTAATTCCCTTCTTCGAGAATGGCGGGGGTGAGGCGCCCGAGCGCCAGCGCGCCCCGGTCGTCGCCGCCCACGTCCAGCACGGCGTAAAGCCCGCGGTCGTCGGTAACGGCGTACATCTCCTGCGGCAGGGCCGGAATGTCGAGGTTGCTGTTCGCAAAGGGCGAGGCGATCAGCCCGATCTCCATGGCGCGGAACAGGGGCAGACTGTCTTTGGTGCGAAAGTAGGGGTTGACAATGTCAAGATCCGCCACCGTCACCCGCTCGTGCCGTTTTTTCAGCCACAGCGCGTAATTGACGGCCACGTTGGTTTTTCCGCTACCGTAGTGGCCGCAAAACAGCGTGATACGCTTTTCTTTCATGGCACGCCTCACAGCTGGCTGCGAATGATCTTACCGCTGACCGTTTTGGGGAGTTCCTTGCGGAATTCCACGATGCGGGGATACTTATAGGGCGCGGTCTTGGATTTGACGTAGTTCTGGATCTCTTTTTTCAGCGCGTCCGTCTCCTCGGTGCCGGGCACCGTCACGATGACGGCTTTGACGACCTGCCCGCGCACCTCGTCGGGGGCGGCGCACACGCCGCATTCCAGCACGTAGGGCAGTTCCATGATGACGCTCTCGATCTCAAACGGCCCGATGCGGTAGCCGGAGGACTTGATCACGTCGTCCACGCGGCCCACGT
>CAMZFG010000087.1 GCA_947306035.1 uncultured Clostridia bacterium
AAGGCGGCAATGCGCGTCTCTTTGGGGATAAACTTGCGCAAAAGCGAGATGAAGAGGTTAGAGAACATCAGCACCGCCGTGGCCGCCAGGCCCATGCCGATCGCGTTTTTGAGGGACGTGGTCGTGGCCAGCGTGGGGCACATGCCGAGCAGCTGCACCAGCGTGGGGTTGTTGTCGAGCACGCCCTCTTTTAACTGTTTCAAGTACCGTTTCATGCCGTCTCACCCCCTAAATGCAAAGCAGACACGGCTTCCATGGCGTTGCGGATCGCGTTGTAGGAGAGCGTGGCGCCCGCGCTGAGGTCGGCGCCTCTCTCTTCTCCGACGCCCGTGTACATTTTTTTGTCGTTGAGGTAGCGATCGATAAAGGTCTCGCTGTGGCTGATGATCTGCACGCCCGTGACGTTGTCGGCGGCGTCCACGCCGATCATCATGGCCACGTCCCCACCGTAATCGCTCTTGCCGGTGTAGTCCACGCAATAGCCGAGCAGGTTTTTGTTCTGATCGTACACGCAGAAAACGGCGTTGACGCCGTCGGCCTTGACGTCTTTTTCTTCAAATGTAGCACAGGCGGGAAAGATCTCGCGAATGGCGCTCTCTTTGCGCTCCTGTTCCCCTTTGGCGATGGGGTCTTTGGTGACGGCAAAGACCAGCGCGACCAGCGCCGCGACCACCAGGCACACCGCAAGCAGGCGGGCGCCGACCGAAACAATATGCAAAGCACTCTTATTGTTTGCCATGGCGCGCACCTCCGAACACACGGGGACGAACGAACCGGTCGATGTAGTAGGCCAGACTGTTCATCACGAGAATAGCGAACGAGACACCCTCGGGATAGGCGCCGAACCGCCGCAGGAACACGGTGATAAGACCGCACCCCACGCCGAAGATAAGGCGTCCTTTTGCCGTGACGGGGCCCGTGACGTAGTCGGTCGCCATATAGATGGCGCCGAGCATCAGGCCGCCCGAAAGCAGTTGAAAGAGCATATAGTTGACGTCAAAGAAACCGGGGGCGAACACGAAACTCATCACGGCGACCGTGCCGATGTAGGCGACGGGGATGTGCCAGGTGATGACCTTGCGGCACAGCAGATAAACGCCGCCGACGAGCAGCAGGAGCGCCGAGATCTCACCGATGGAGCCGCCGCATTTGCCGAGGAACAGGTCAAGCGTTGAAACGGCGCCGCCGGCGCGCGGCGTGGCGGAAGCCACCGCGTCGATCTCGCGCACGAAAGGCGCGGGATAGTGGGTCATTTTGGACGGCCAGGAGAGAAACAGGAACACGCGGGCCGCCAGCGCGGGGTTGAGAAAGTTTTTGCCGAGGCCGCCGAACAGCTGTTTGACCACGATGATGGCGAAAGCCGCGCCGACGACGGGCAGGAAGAAGGACTTGTTGGCGGGCAGATTGAGCCCGAGCAAAAGACCCGTGACGGCCGCCGAAAGGTCGGCGACGGTGTTGGGACGTTTGAGAAGCTTTTCGGCCAGGTACTCAAAGCCCATGCAGCACGCCACGCAGATCAGCGGCATCAGAAGCGCGTTGACGCCGAACACGTACACGCCCCAGACCAGCGCGGGCACGAGCGCGATCAGCACGTCGCGCATGATGCTGCGGGTGGTATCCACGTTTTTGATGTGCGGCGAGGGCGAGACGGTCAGCGGCACCAGCATGGGGGCCGACGAAGTCGTTTTCTGATCGCTTGTCATGACTTATCGCCTCCCTGTGTCTTTTTATCCAGACTTTGCTCCACGGCACGGGCGCGGGCAGCGGCCTGCTCGGCGCGAATGGCGCCTTTGGCGACTCTTATGTACTGCACGATGGGCATCTGACCCGGGCAGTTATACGAGCAGGTGCCGCACTCCACGCAGCTCATGACGTTGTAGTCGGCCGCGTCGTGATAGCGGCGATGCAGCGAGAGCTGCACCAGCATATTGGGCATCAGGTGCATGGGGCAGTTCTTGACGCACCGCCCGCAACGCAGGCAGGTGGCGGGCTGGCCGCTCTTGCCGTAGTCGCAGAACTTTTGCGAAAGCACCAGAATGGCCGAGGTGCCTTTGGTGACGGGGCCGTCCATATCCCATTGCGCAAAGCCCATCATGGGGCCGCCGTTGACGATCTTGGCGGGGTCTTTGACAAGGCCGCCGCAGTAGTTGATCAGGTCGCGGTAGGACGTGCCGAGGTTGACCAGCAGGTTCTTCGGGTGCGCCACGCAGTCGCCGTCGACCGTAACGACGCGCCGCACCAGCGGCATGCCGCGGTAAAAGGCGTGCCATACGGCGGCCGTGGTCTCGGCGTTGAAAATGACGCAGCCGAGGTCGGCGGGCAGTTTGCCGGGGGGCAGTTCCCTGCCCGTGACGGCAAAGATGAGCTGCCGCTCGTCGCCCTGCGGATATTTGGTTTTGAGCACTTCGACGCGGATATCGTCGCCCGCGTGCTGCCGCAAGACTTCGACGGCGTCCATCTTGTTGTTCTCAACGCCGATGACGGCTTGTTTGAGGCCGAGAGCGTGCAGCAGAACGCGCGCGCCGCCGATGATCTCGTCGGGCCGTTCCAGCATGACGCGGTGGTTGGCGGTGATGAACGGCTCACACTCGGCGCAGTTGATGATCATGGTGTCTACCCGCCCGATGGCCGAACGCAGTTTGGCGTGCGTGGGGAACGTGGCGCCGCCCATGCCGGCGATGCCCGCCTCCTGCAAAAGGCCCACGATCTCGTCGGGCGTGGTCTCCTCCAGGGGTTTCGGCCACGGTTTTATCGCGGGGTCGGGCGTGTACTGCTCGTCGTTCTCGATGACGATATGCGCCACCGGAACGCCCATGGCGTTGTAGCGGTTTTCGATCTTTTGTACGGTGCCGGAAACGCTGGCGTGCACGGGACAGCCGAGACCGCCCTCGACCCGGCCGATGACCTGCCCGTAGTAGACGTGATCTCCCACCGCCACCACCGGCTTGCAATGCAGACCGATGTGTTGAGACATGGCAATGGAGACGGTAGGCGGCGCGGGCATGGCTTCAATGGCCGAGCCGCGGGTGTTTTTGTATTCCCGCACGTGCGTGCCGCCTTTGAAAGTGAGTGCCATGGCATTCTTTCCTTTCCTGTTGTGTTGTGGTTCGACCCGCCGCGGCGTGCGCGGCGGAGATATTACCTTTCCTATTATACACGACGCGCGCGCGCATTGCAAGGGGTTTTTTTGAATTCTTTTGAAAATTTATTGAGAAAATGTGGAATAATTTTGATGAATTCGGTTAAAAAAGGTGTTGACAAACGTCGTGGAGTATGCTATAATTGTCAAGCGTTCCAAACGGCGGGATAGCTCAGCTGGCTAGAGCAACCGGTTCATACCCGGTAGGTCATAGGTTCAAATCCGATTCCCGCTACCAGGCCCGTTCGTCCAGTGGTTTAAGACACCGCCCTTTCACGGCGGTAACATGGGTTCGACTCCCGTACGGGTCACCAGGAAAAAGCAGTGATTTGGCAATCAAATCACTGCTTTTTCAACATCATCCCCTTTGTCCGGCGTTGCAGATCGGGGCGAATGGTTGCAGACGGGAGAACAAAAATATGACGGATTACAAATTGCTGGTCGAGAAGACGCTGGCGCTGGCGAACGCCTCGCGCGAGCCGGTCCCCGTGATGGCGAATGTATCGGCGTTGCTGTTTGAAAGTATGGAAGAGATCAGTTGGGCGGGTTTTTACACGGTCAAAGGCGACGTGCTGCTGCTCGGGCCTTTTCAGGGCAAAGTCGCGTGCGTGACGATCGCCAAAGGCAAAGGGGTGTGCGGCACGGCATGGGCCGAAAACAAGACGCTGGTCGTGCCCGACGTGCATGCCTTTCCGGGCCATATCGCCTGTGACAGCACGTCAAGATCGGAGATCGTGCTGCCGGTCCGTCGCGACGGGCAGGTGTTCGCGGTGCTGGATATCGACAGCCGCACGCCGGCGCGTTTCGGCAAAGACGACGCGGCGGGTCTTTCGGAACTGGTCGCGGCGCTGGAACGGATCATCGGGGCGTGAGCGTTCCTGCCCGCGAGGAATACGAATAAAAAACGGGAGCGGCAGGCCGCTCCCGTTTTTCGGTTTTTCAGTCGGCGACGTTCCAGATGGGGTTGCCGACGGCAATGCGCAGATCGCGCGTTTCGTCAAAGACCTCGACGCGGTAAAAGGCGCAGGTCGCGTCGGCGTCGTAGGCGAGCCACGTGGTCTCGTCCGGCCGCACGGGGGCGCTGAAAGCGACGCCGCGGTCGTTGAGGACGTCCGCGCGATAGGTGTGGGTCGGGTCCTTCACGCTGACGTGAAAATCACCGACGCAAACGACCAGGCGCCGGCCGTCGAATTTGCACCGCCCGCCCGTTTTGGCGCTGCCGAGGCACATGCGTATGCCGACGGGGCCGCAGGTGAAATCGCCCGCGGCCAGGCGCGGGAGATACGCCGTGGCGGAATAGCGCTCGGCATACAGCGTGGTCAGGGCGGTGTCGTGCGGCTCGATGTGCAGGTCGCAGCCCGCCGACGCCCACAGGCGCTTGCCCTTTGCGAGCAGTTCACACCACAGCGCATAGTTCTGCTCGGTATGTTCGCCCGTCATGTACTCGTAAAAGACCTCAATGGCGGTCTCGTCGCGGAACCAGTAGTCGAGCGGGTCTGTCGACTGCATTTTCTGTTTGGGGTGCGGATGCACGAACAGGCCGCCGCGCGCCTTGACCGCGTCGATGAGCTCACAAAAGCGCTCGCGCGTGAACGTGGGATAGATAAAGTGCCCCTCGACGCCGCCCGTGAACGCGTATTCGGGAAATTCGGCCAGCAGTTTGGCCAGATCCCCTCTCTTCGGCAGCAGAATGTTATAGTGCAGTTTCGGGACTTCGGCGGTGCTGTCGGTGATGGTCGTGCCCGGTTCGGTGCCCGGGATAAAAAGCCCATCCCGCCAGGCGGGCTGATACATGTGCCGCACCTGTTTGTGGTCGAGAATGGCGGCAAAATCCATGTGCAGGGCCCGCATTTTCGCGGGCCACTCCTCGATCGGGCACTTGCCGTCGCTGGTGCCGCCGCTGTTACTGTGATCGTGCAGTTCGCCGTGATACACGCGGCACCGCTTGTAAAAACGCAAAAGATCGGCTTTATCCTGCGCGCTGACCATGATCTTCATGCTCCTTTGCAACAACATTGATTTGACAAAGCAGGCGCCGCCAAAGCGGCGCCTGCAGGTTTTCGGGGTTATCCTTCGGGTTCGACCGACACTTCGGGCAGAACGAGATCCGCTATGCCCATTTCGAACGCGGTGCAGTAATACGTATCCCACTCCGTTTGATGCAGCAGGCAAACGCCCGTCTCGGCGTCGATGATGTATTTGACCTGCGTTTCGTCGCACTGGTAGAGATACGCGGCGCGATTGAGCGTGTCGGGCAGGTAAGTAAACTCGGTCTTGGTGAAAGCGCCGCCCTCGGCGTCACGGTAACAGGTCATCATATACCAG
>CAMZFG010000088.1 GCA_947306035.1 uncultured Clostridia bacterium
CACCGACTATCACGAAATGCTGGCCGACCCTGAGATCGACGCCGTCGTCGTGATGACGGGCTGGAACACCCACATTCCCTGCGCCGTCGACGCGCTGCGGGCGGGCAAATACACCGCCATGGAGGTGGGCTGTGCCTACGATATCTCGGAGTGCTTTGCCCTGCTCGACGCGCACGAGCAAACGGGTGCGCCGCTGATGATGCTGGAAAACTGCTGCTACGGCCGCCGCGAGATGATGGCACTGCGCATGGTCAAAGAGGGGCTGTTCGGCGAGATCGTGCATTGCGACGGCGGCTATCACCACTACCTGCCCCACGAGGAACTGTTCAAGCCGAAGCCGGACGGCACCATTGACACCGATCACTACCGCCTGTCGGAATACGTCAACCGCAACGCCGAGCAGTACCCCACGCACGAACTGGGGCCCATCTCGAAGATCCTCAACATCAACCGCGGCAATCGCATGGTCAAACTGGCGTCGTTCGCCAGCAAAGCAAGGGGCCTTGCCTCTTATATGAAAGACCACGTGCCGACCGATCACCCCATGACGGGCGCCGCTTTCAAGCAGGGCGACATCGTCAACACCGTCATCACCTGCGCCGGCGGTGAGACCATCACCCTGACGCTGGATACCTCGCTGCCTCGCCCCTTTTACAGCCGCAACTTCACCGTGCGCGGCACCAAGGGCATGTGCGAGGAAAGCGCGGACAAATACTGCACCTACTTCCTTGAGGGCATGGAGGAGGGCGTGTTCGGCAACGAGGCCGCCATGTTTGAAAAATACGACCACCCCCTGCACCGCGAATACATGCAGGCCGGACCCAAAGGCGGCCACGGCGGTATGGACTGGCTGGTCAGCCGCGCCTTCGTCGAAAGCGTCAAAGCCGGCACGAACACGCCCATCGACGTGTACGACACCGTCTCCTGGCTGGCTGTGGGGCCGCTCTCCGAGCAGTCGATCGCCCTCGGCGGCATGCCCGTGAACTTCCCCGATTTCACCAAAGGCAAGTGGTTCCGCCGCGAGCCGATCGTGCCCGGCAAATACTGCCTCGACGCCATCGTCGAAGACCCGGACACCCCCATCTTTTAACGCAAAAAGGCGGCTTTGCCGCCTTTTTTGACGATACGGCTTGATTTTTCGACCGCGCCGTGCTACAATACATATACTGAAAGCGGCGCACGCCGCAAGTACGATAAGGAGATTTTCTGTTATGAACGACGAGAAAGATACCAAAGAAGAAGTGAAGGCCGAAGAAGCCGCGGCCGAAGAGACCAAGACCGAAGAGGGCGAAAAGACCGAGAAAAAGGACAACGCCTTCAAGCGTTTCTGGAACAAGACCAAGCAGTCCGTCAACGACGCCGTGCTGGAAAGCAAGATCAAGAGCGCGTATGAAAAGGCACACAAATCCTACACCATCTACACCAAAAACGAACTGATCCCGACCGGCGTCTGCGGCGAGATCAGCGACGGCATTCTCACGGTGTTCGGCGAAGAGGAGATCAAACCCTACGCCGTTGTCATTGCCGACGACGAAAAAGAAAAGGCCTTTTACGCCGTCAGCACCGCGGCGACCACCGTTTGTGCCGCCGTGGAAGGCGTGACCTACGAGCGCCCCGGCACCGCCATCACGCTGGACGAGAACGTCGAAGAGGTCAACGTGGTCAAGGCCGGCAAACGGTACTTCATCTACAAAGGGCCCGACAAGGCCGAATAAACCAAAGCCCGTGGCGACACGGGCTTTTCAAAAAGGAGATCGTATGAAAATCGCTGTTCTCGACGCCGATACCCTGGGGGCTGACCTGGACCTTTCTCCGCTCGCGGGAGAGGGCGAGGTGCGCGTTTTTGCCGGCACGAGCCCTGCCGAGGTCGCCGCGCACATCGGCGACGCGGAAGCGGCGGTGGTCAACAAGGTGCGCCTGAACGAAACGACGCTCGCGGGCGTCAAAAACCTGCGCCTGATCTGCGTGGCCGCCACGGGCTATGACAACATCGACCTCGACTTTTGCCGCGGGCGCGGCATTGCCGTGTGCAACGTGGCGGGCTACTCCACCGACAGCGTGGCGGAGTTGACCGTGGCCATGGCGCTGTCGTTGGTCACGCACCTGCCCGCCTTTTGCCGACACGTGGAAAGCGGCGCCTATACGCGTGGCGGCGTGGCCAACTGCCTGTTCCCCGCCTATCACGAACTGCGGGGGCTGACGTGGGGCATCGCCGGCTACGGCAACATCGGCCGCGCCGTCGGCCGCGTGGCAGAGGCCCTCGGCTGCCGCGTGCAGGTCTTTCGCCGTCACCCCCAGAAAGGCGACGCCGCCGTCGATCTTGACACGCTGTGCCGCACCTCGGATATCCTCTCCGTCCACCTGCCGCTCACGCCCGAAACGAGAGGGCTTTTCGACGCGGCCGCCGTGGCAAAACTCAAACCCGGCGCGATCTTCATCAACGCGGCGCGCGGCGCCGTGACCGACGAGCAGGCGCTGGCCGACGCCGTTGTTTCCGGCCGTCTCGGCGGCCTCGGCGCGGACGTCTACACCACAGAGCCGATGCCGGGGACGCACCCGTTTTACGCCATTCGCGGCCGCGACAACGTGTGCCTGACCCCGCACATGGCCTGGGGCGCCGTCGAGGCGCGGCAGCGGTGTCTTGCCGAGATCATCGAGAACATCCGCGCCTTCAAAGCAGGCAAAACGCGCAGCCGCGTAGACCTGTGAAAAAACCGGCGAGGAGCAACGCCGCCGAAAATCCCGCCGAACGTTCCCTTATCGAAAGATCTTTCGCCGGGCAAGGCGCACCGCAGGCGCCCTCCCGACGGCGTAGTATTCTACGTCGAGGGAGTAGCCGAGGAGCAACGCCGCCCGGCGGAAGAGATTTCGATAAAAGAAAAAAGCCCCCGTTCGGGGGCTTTTTTATTATTGCTATTATCGTCCGCTCTTGATAATGCGCTGCCGTTCGAGCTCCGCTTCCTTGACGGCGTGCGTCAGGAAGGAGATATAGTCCGATACGCCGAGCGGTTTGGAGTAGTGGTAACCCTGAATGACCTGGCAGCCCATGTCGCGCAGGCGGTTGAGGTCTTCCAGCGTTTCCACGCCTTCCTGCGTCACCTTCAGGCCGAGGTCGCGGCCGAGGGTGATCACGCTCTTTAAGATCTTGTTATCACGGTCGCCCGAAAGCCCGCGCTTGATAAAGAACGAATCCAGTTTGATCTCGTCCATCTGCAGGGCTTTGAGAATGTTGTAGGAAGAATAACCGGAGCCGAAGTCGTCGATGGAGCAAAGGAACCCGTTTTTGTGCAGCGTGTTGATGATCTCCGACATGACGTCGTAGTTCTCGTAGGCAAAACTTTCGGTAAACTCCAGCGTGATGAACTTTTCGGCGATCTGATACTTGCGGCGCGTGGTCACGTAGTAATCCAGAAAGTCCGGCTGCACGGCGGTGATACGCGACACGTTGACCGAGACCGGGAAAACGGGCAGGCCGTTCTGCGCGCAGTCGTGAATGAACTCGCACACTTTGGTGTAAATGTAGCGGTCGACTTTGACGACGAAGCCGTTGGCCTCGAACAGCGGCATGAACACCGCCGGGGGCCTATACGTGTCGGTCTCCGCGTCGTACCAGCGCACCAGGGCCTCGCTGCCGTCCGGGCGGTTTTTGATGATGTTCAGTTTGGGTTGGAAGAACACGCGGAACTCGCCGTCGGCCAGGGCGCTCTCCATGTGCACCTCGATCTCGGCGTTTTGCAGGTAACTCTGCTGGATCTTTTCGCTGTAGAATTTGTACTCCTGCAGATCTTCCACGCGGCCCACGCTGTTTTTGGCTTCTTCGGCGTGGGTGATCATACCGTGGACGTTGTCAAAGTCGCCGAGCGGCACCTCGTAGATACCGAAGTCGAGCGCCAGCGTGTACAGGTCTTTATCGGATTTCAGTTTGCCGTAGCGGCCCACCACGCTGTTGATGGTCTTCAGGCGCTCGGTCAGCCGCCCCTTTTCGCGGTAGTGATACAGCAGCGCGAAGCGGCCGTCGCCGAGATAACCGTACTGCTCGTCGATCTGCACGGCCTTGCTGAAGATCATTTTCAGATACAGTAAGACCTGTTCGGTCTCCTGCTCGCCGAAGTGCTCACCGATGTATTTATAGTGCTTCAGTTCCGCCACGATGACCGAGAACTGCGTGGCCTTGTTGCGGGAAAGGATATCTTTTGCGTCGCGCTCGAATTTGACGCCCGTGGGGCAGCCGAGACGCGGGTCGATGGCGCCGACCTCGGCGATCTTGCGGTTCAGCTGCAGACGGCTGAACACGAAATAGACGGCCAGCACCACCAAGATGACGCAAAAGACCACCAAAAGGCCGAGAATGGTATGCACGAATTCATAACCGGAAGTGTAAACGTTTTCGGCACGGTACAAGCTGACCACGCAAAAGCCGCCGCCGAATTCGCCCACGCCGCCCACGGCCAGCACGTAGGGCTCGGCGGCGATGCGCACCTGAATGATGCCCGACTCGCCGGTCTGGATCAGACGGTTGAGTTCGATCTTGCCGTCGACGTCTTTGGCAAGGCCGTCGTGGCGGGCGTCCTGATCGCTGCCGTACATGATGTTGGGAATGTTCTGGTTGACGTACACCGCGTCCTGATACCCGTCGCGGCGGTACAGCACGTCGTAGGCGGTGCCGGTGGCGTCGCACAGCGCCGCGAATTCAGAGGCCTCGAGCATGGTCTGATCGGCCTTGTCGCTGAAGGTACGCAGCACGCTGACGGGATAGAACAGCAGCACCGAATCCACGTAAGGATTGTGCGCCACGGGGGCGTAAAACGCCACCATCATCAACGCTCTGGCCTCGTTGTAGAACACGCTCGACACGCAGGGGTCGGTCTTGTCCTTGAGAATGGAAACGACGTTGTGCTCGGTGGTCGGGTCGCCGTTCTGGTCGTAGATGAGATTGCCCTTGAAATAGCGGGCGTACACGATGCCGGAGAACGTTTCGTTTTCGACCATGGTAAAGGAACTCATGACCGAGAGCATATCGTCGCGGCTTTCGGTCACGGCCAGCAGGTGCGCGGCCACGTCGGCCTTATGCACGTACTCCTCAACGCCGCGCGAGAGAAGGTTAGAGGTGTTGGTGGAGTAGAGCGAGGCCTGGGTGTCGGCCTGCTTTTCCAGCTCGCCCGTGTAACGGCTCAAAAGCAGAATGGTACAGGTGATCAGCAGGATCATGGCCGTCAGCAATGCCGTAAACAGCAATACCCGCTCGTTCTTTTTCAGAAATTTCCTCATGTCAACGGCCTTCCAGCAGTTTCAGTTGCGCCTGCAGTTCGTGCAGGCGGTCCCGCTCCGCGTTGATCTTATCCGTAAAGCGGTTAAAATAGTCCACGTCATCGTCCTTGGCCTCGGTGCGGTTGAGAATGGCCTCGACCAGCGCCGCCTGCGAGCGGCTGCGCCGCCGTTCCAGATCTTCGAT
>CAMZFG010000089.1 GCA_947306035.1 uncultured Clostridia bacterium
TCCGGCAGCCAGCCGCGGTGCGCCTCGATCAGGTCGTCGCAGAGCGAAATGATCTGGTCGATGGTCAGCTCGGAGGCGGTGTGCGGTTCGAGCATGGCGGCGCGGTAAATGGCGTCGCGGCTCTTCGTCACGGCGGCCTCGATGGTGAGGAGTTGCGCGTTGATGTTGGTGCGGTTCATGGCCGCGCAGATCTCGGGCAGGTCGCCGACCACGGTGGGCTGCACGCCCTCGCGGTCGACTAAGCACGGCACCTCGACGCAGGCGTTGTGCGGCAGGTTGGTGATCAGGCCCGTGTTGAGCACGTTGCCGCCGATGCGGTAGGGCACGCCCGTGACGATGGCGTCCATGATATACGAGGCGTATTCGCGCGTGCGCTCGTGCGACACCTGACCGTTGACGTACTGCTCGCGCGCGGCTTTCCAGTTCGCGATCTGATGGACGCAGCGGCGCGGATACTCGTCGAGCGGAATGTGATAACGGTCGATCAGTTCGGGGTGCGCCGCCTTGATAAAGAGGTTGTTGTACTCGGCGTTGTGCTCGCTCGACTCGGTGCAGTAGTAGCCGAAGCGGCGGATGTATTCGTAGCGCACCAGGTCCCCGCTCTTGTTTTCGGGGTCGTTGAGGATGGCGGCGGAACGCTTTTTGATCTCGGGGTACAGGTCGTTGCCGTCGGCGTCATAGATCTCAAGCAGCCACGCCATGTGGTTGATACCGGCGATCTTTTCTTTGACGGGGCCCTTTACTTCCATGCCGAGGGCGCGCAGCAGGTTGGAAGAGCAGACCTGCACGCTGTGGCAAAGGCCGACGGTCTTGATGCCGGTGTAGCGCTGCATATAGCCGGAGAGCATGGCCATGGGGTTGGTGTAGTTGAGGAACCACGCGTTCGGGCAGACCTGCTGCATATCGTCGGCAAAGTCCTCGAGCACGGGAATGGTGCGCAGGGCGCGGAAAATGCCGCCGATGCCGAGCGTGTCGGCAATGGTCTGCCGCAGGCCGTATTTTTTGGGCACTTCAAAGTCGGTCACGGTGCAGGGCTCGTAGCCGCCCACCTGAATGGCGTTGACCACGAAGTCGGCGCCGCGCAGGGCCTCTTTGCGGTTCTCCACGCCGAGGTGCTTGGTCACTTTGGCGCGCCCCTCGTTGATATTCTTGTTCAGCGCGGTCACCATGGCGTAGGATTCTTCCAGCCGCTCTGCGTCGATGTCGTACAGCGAGAGTTCAAAGCCGGAAAGCGAGGGCGTCAGCATCGAGTCGCCCAGTACGTTTTTGGCAAACACGGTGCTGCCCGCACCCATAAATGTGATTTTTCCCATGTCAAAACCTCCGTTTTTTCAAGATCGGTTGAAAATGAAGCACGAATGTGCTATAATCATTATAATATATCCCATTCCCGCCGTCAAGCGGCAACGCGCGAGTTTTTACGCATTTTGCAAAAGAAAAAAGGGAATGCCGCGTCCCGTGCCGACATATAAAGAGGTGAGTCCATGTTCGGGTATATCAAGGTCCGCAAGTCCGAGCTGCGGGTGCGCGAATACGAATATTACAGGGCTTGCTATTGCGGCCTTTGCCGCAGCATGGGCAAATGCACGGGGCAATGCTCCCGCGCCGCTCTCAGTTACGATTTCGTCTTTCTCTGTCACGTGCGCCTGCTGCTGACGGGGGAGAACCCCGCTTTCAAGCACCGTCGCTGTCCGGCGCATCCGATCCACCGCCGCGCCATGATGGAGCGCTGTGACACGCTGGATTACGCCGCCCGCGCCGCGGCCGTTCTGAATTATGAAAAATGCCGTGACGACGTGGCCGACAAGCGCGGGTTTGCGCGCCTGCGCGCCCGCCTGCGCACGTGGTTTTTCGCCCCCGCCTATCGCCGCGCCCGCCGCGCGCTGCCTGACCTTGCCGCCGCGGTGCGCCAAAAACTCTCCGCGCTTTCCGCCTACGAAAACGCAAAAGGAAACGGCGTTGACGAGCCGGCCGCGCTGTTCGGCGCGGTATTGGCCGACATTTTCGGGTACGGTTTGCCCGAAGAAAAGGCCCGCGTTGCCCGCGACATCGGGCAAAAAACGGGTCGCTTCATTTATATCGCCGACGCGCTCGACGATTTGAAAGACGACCAAAAAAGCGGAGATTTCAACCCCGTTCTGGGTCTTTTCGGCGGCCCGCTTGACGAGGAACAGAAAAAGGGCATGGAGGACGCGCTGCTGCTGATCCTCTCCGACCTTGAGACCGCCTTTGACCTGCTCGGCGAGGGGGCCGACCCCGCGACCGCCGCCGTTCTGAAAAACATTCTGTATCTCGGTATGCCCGCTACCGTGCGCCGCGTGTTGTACGGCGAGGGCTGCCGCAAGGAGGAACACCGTGAGCAATAACCCCTATCGCGTGTTGGGCGTGTCGCCCACCGACGACGACGAGACCATCAAAAAAGCCTACCGCGATCTGGCGCGCAAATATCACCCCGACCGCTACCGCGACAGCGACCTTGCCGACCTGGCGGGGGAGAAGATGAGCGAGATCAACGCCGCCTATGAAGAGATCATGCGGCAGCGCGGCGACGCGGGCGCGTGGCAGGGCGAAGAGAACGCAAGAGAGCCCCGCCGCGAAGAACGCCCCCGCGACGACGCGTGGCGCGACCGCCGGCAGCCGCGGGAAGAGCGGCAGTCCCGCCGTCACAACGGGGCGCGCCGTGAATTTGACGACACGACCGCTTCCTACAACGCGCAGAACTATTCGCCCGAGGCGCGCAGCAAGTTCACGCTCATCCGCAACTGCATCAACAGCGGCAATATCAGCGAGGCCGAGCGCTTGCTCGACGAGGTCGACACGGCAGACCGCGGCGCGGAATGGGTGTTCCTCACGGGCTGCGTGCAGCTGCGCAAGGGCTTTTACGTCGATGCGGAACACTCTTTTGAAGAGGCCTATCGCATGGAACCGACCAACAACGAATACTGGACGTTCAAAGAGCGCATGCACGACAAGGCAAAGGGCTTCGGCGGCGGGTACGAAACGCGGGAGAGCGGCTGCTCGGCCTGTGACGTCTGCTCCTCGCTGATCTGCGCCGACTGTTGCTGCGAGTGCATGGGCGGGGATCTGATACCCTGCTGCTGATATGGAACGAAGACGAAAAACCACCCGCCGACTGGCGGCCGCGGCGCTGATGGCGGCGCTCGGCACGGCGCTTTTGACGGTGGGCGCGTTCGTGGACGTGCTCGACCTTACCGCGGCGGCTCTGGCCTCGCTGACGGTCGTCTTTGCCGTCATCGAACTGCGGGGGCCTTACCCCTACATGATCTATGCCGTCACGGCGCTGCTGTCGATCCTGTTGCTGCCCGTCAAAACGCCGGGGCTCGTTTACGCGCTGTTCGCGGGGTACTATCCCGTGGTCAAAGCGGTGTTCGAGCGGCACTTTCCGCGCCCCGTTGCCTGGCTTTTTAAGATCTTGCTGTTCAACGCGGCCCTGGCGCTCGCCGTTTTTCTCGTGGTGCGCTTTTTCATGGCGCCCGGCACCGTCGAGCGCTGGCATTACTGGCTTTTGCTGATCGGCACGCCCGTGTTTATCCTGTACGACCTGGCGCTGACGCGCCTGATCACCGCGTATCTGCTGCGCTGGCGCAGGCGTTTGCACCTGTTTTGCGACGACGAATAAAACAAACGAAAAGGGACCCGGAGATCCGGGCCCCTTTTTACGTGTGACCGAAGAATATACCGCTTTGTTACGACAAACTTTTTCGCGGCGGTTCGTGCATGATCTTGGTATAGGTGCGGTAGAAAGTGGAATAATCGCTGAAACCCGCTTTCTCGCACGCCGCCGCAAGCGAGGATCCTTTCAAGTAATACTCCCTTGTCAGCACCACGCGCTTGTAGGCGATATACTGCCGCACCGTAAAACCCGTGTTCTGCTTGAACAGCTTGCAAAGATACTGTTCGGTCAGATAAAAATGCTTTGCGATGCCGCCGAGCGACAGCGCCTCGGTCAGATGACCGTTGATAAAGTCCAGAATGCCTTGGATACTCGCTTGCTTGCGATCGGTTTTCTGCGTTCCGACAACCTGATCGTTCAAATGATAGAGCAATTCGATGATCACACTGCTGGCAACGGTGAGATTGGCGGGGCTCCGGCTCATGTAGTGATCCAGTCTTTGTACGATCTCGAACAGCCCGCTCTCGACCACTTTTTTTGCCGGAATGATGTTATTGCTGCCTTGTGCCCGCTTGAACACGACGTCCGAAAACTCGGTGCAGTTGTTTTTAATGAAAAAATCGAGATTGATCGCCAGCATGATGTATTCGCACAGGACGTTTTCCTTCAGGACGCGGCGGTGCAGTTCGTTGTTTCCCACCAGCAGCATATCTTTGGGTCGAATGTGAAGCTGCCTGCCCTCTACGATATAGTCAATTTCTCCGTCCAGCAAAACGAAAACGGAGAAAAGATCCTTATCGATATGCGGCTCGGATGCGCTTTTTCCCCGGGTCTTGCAATGCGCGTATGAAAAGCCGTGACGGGAACTGGCGCCTTCACAATAGATCAAGTCTGCCATACGAACGCCACCTTTCACATGGAGCAATATGCCGTTTTTACGTTTACGGTATCAACGGGACGGCCCGGAATCCGGCGTCGGTCAGAACGTACTGCTCCCGGAAACCGGCCTCAAAAAGCAGGCCGCGCGCCATGTCGAACCCATAGTCGAGATACCGAACGTCGTGGCAGTCGGACGTAATGACAACGCCGAAGCCCATATCCAGAAACGACTTCAAAAGGTTTTTGGCCGGATACGGCGCGGTGCGATAGCCGCGCGCCATGGCCCCCGTATTGACTTCAAAAAACGGGATCTTTCCGCGCAGGGCGTCCATGGCGTCCAGGGCATATCGCAGATATTCTTTGGATTCAATGTCAAAAAACCTGACGTTTTCAATGTGTTTGGTAAGGTTATCAAAGTGCCCGATGATGTCAAAACTGCCGTATTCGGGAAGATGAGCGAGCTGCCGGTAGTATTCTTTGGCAAAGGCGGGGCCGCTGCCGCCGAAGTACGTGTCGATGACCTGCCGGACCACCTCGACGGGGCGGTCATATCCGACGATCTCGCCGTTCAGTTTCAAATAATGCATACTCCCGATCAGATAATCGTATCCGCTCATGTCCACTGCGGAGAACGCGTCGTATTCCAATCCCAGAAAAACGTCGATCGTTCCTTTGTACTTTTGTTTCAAACGAACGATCTCTTTTTTGTAATCCTCGGTGCTCTCCGGCGACATGGAGTACTTCGGGGCGTAAAACATATAGGAATGCCCCGAAAACCCGATGCCGCCAAAGCCCTTGGCGACAGCGGCTTGTATGATCTGTTCCGGCGTGTCATGCCCGTCGCCGAACGTCGTGTGCGTATGCAGGTTTTGCAATGTGTTCATCATCATTA
>CAMZFG010000090.1 GCA_947306035.1 uncultured Clostridia bacterium
CGCTTTACCGATCTGCCCGGCGTGTTCTGCAACGCGGGGCTCGACGCCGCCGCCATTCGCCGCACCTGCGTCATCGACGACGCGGCCAAAGCCGTACTGCGGGGCGCCTACGACAAACTGGGGCTTTCCGCCCGCGGTTACGACCGCGTTATGCGCGTGGCCCGCACCATCGCAGACCTTGCCGAAAGCGAGATCATTCGCGCGCCCCACGTGGCCGAGGCCATTCAACTCCGCACGCTGGATAAGAAATACTGGAACTGAACAAGAAAGGAAAAAACCATGGCAAACGACCGTTATATCTCTCCTTTTTCGACCCGTTACGCCTCTGACGAGATGCAATACCTGTTTTCCGCCGACAAAAAATACAAGACCTGGCGCAAACTCTGGATCGCGCTGGCCGAGGCGGAGCAGCGGGTCGGCCTGCCCGTGACCGACGCGCAGATCGAGGAGATGAAAGCCCACGCGGACAGCATCGACTACGAAAAGGCCGACGCCTATGAAAAGGAACTGCGGCACGACGTGATGGCGCACATCCACGCCTACGGCGACGACTGCCCCACGGCGCGGCCCATCATCCACCTCGGCGCCACTTCCTGCTACGTGGGCGACAATACCGATATGATCGTCATGCGCGAGGCGCTCGACCTTGTGGCGGCCAAACTGTGCCGCGTCATGCACCAGCTGCGCGACTTTGCCCTGACCTATAAAGATATGCCCGCGCTCGGCTACACCCATCTGCAGCCCGCCCAGCCGGTCACGGTGGGCAAGCGGGCGGCGCTGTGGCTCTACGATCTGTCGCTGGACCTCGCCGACCTCGACTACGTGCGCTCGACGCTCTGCCTGCTCGGCTCCAAAGGCACCACGGGCACGCAGGCCAGTTTTATGGAACTGCTCGGCGGCGACGGACAAAAGATCGACGAGATGGAACGCTATATCGCCGAGCAATTCGGCTTTGACCGGGTGGTGCCCGTCAGCGGGCAGACCTATACCCGCAAGTACGACAGCCGCGTGCTCTCGGTGCTCTCCGGCATCGCGCAGAGCGCCTATAAATTCTCCAACGACATGCGCATTTTGCAGTCGTTCAAGGAGATGGAAGAACCCTTCGAGGCGCATCAGGTCGGCTCTTCCGCCATGCCCTACAAACGCAACCCCATGCGGTGCGAACGCATGGGCGCCCTGTGCCGCGCCGTCATTTCCGACGTGACCAACACCGCCGTCACCGCCTCGACGCAATGGTTCGAGCGCACGCTCGACGACAGCGCCAACCGCCGCATCGCCGTCTCCGAGGCGTTCCTCGCGACGGACGCCATTCTCAACCTGTATATCAACGTCACCGCGGGTCTGGTCGTCTACCCCAAAGTCGTGGCCGCCCGCCTTGCCTCGGAACTGCCCTTTATGGCCAGCGAGAACATTCTGATGGAAGCCGTCAAACGGGGCGGCGACCGGCAGACTTTGCACGAGGCCATTCGCGTGCACGCCATGGCCGCCGGCCGCCGGGTCAAAGAGGAAGGGCTCGACAACGATCTGCTCGATCGCGTCGCCGCCGACCCGCGCTTCGGCCTCTCCCGCGCGGATATCGAAAAACTGATCGACCCCGCCGCCTTCGTCGGCCGCTGCCCCGAACAGGTGGAACACTTTATCAAAGAGCAGATCGACCCGCTTCTGTCCGACCGCCGCGAAGCGGACGGCATGGCGCTGCGGGTCTGACCCGAAAGGAGCGCAGTATGTCCATTTACAAAACCGCCGCGCGCCGTCCCCTGCCAGATCTCAAAGAACTGGTGTGGGGCAGCGCGGGCCTGTTCGGCACCGAGACCGCCTTTCGCGAACTGCGGGGCAGCGTGTTTTACGACGTTTCGTTTCTTCGTTTCCGCGACGAAACGGAAGCCCTCGGCACGGCTCTCTGCCGCCGTCTGAAACCCGGCGCGCGCGTCGTGCTGCTGGGGCAAAACGGCTACCATTGGGTGCTTTCCTTTATGGCTTTGGTGTGCGGCGCGGGCATTCCCGTGCCGGCAGACGCCGCCATATCCGTCTCCGATCTGCAAAAACTGTGCCGCGAGGCCAAGATCGACGCCGTGCTGTACGACGTGACCGCCTCCGCCAAAGTCGCCGCTCTCGCCGGCGTGACGCCCATTCCCTTCAGCGCCCTGCCGAAACTGATCCGCGACGGGCGCGCCCTGCTGCGCGAGGGGGACACGACCTACCGCGACAAAGTCATCGACCGCGCCGCGCCCGCGGCCGTCTTTTACACTTCCGGCACCACGGGCAAACGCAAGGGCGTGGTGCTGTCGCACGCCGCCATGGCCGCCGCCGTCACCGCCGTGGGCGCCATGCAGCCCATCGGGCCCGACGACACGTTCCTTTCCGTTCTGCCGCTGTCGCATATCTACGAGTGCGTGGTCGGTTTTTTAGCGCCGCTCTGTTACGGCGCGCGCGTGGCGTTCTCGACCGGCCTTGACCGCCTGGCGCGGGATATGCGCCTTTTGCACCCCACCGTCATGGTGGTCATACCGTATCTGGCAGAGGAACTGTACCGCTACTTCTGGCGGCAGGTCGCCCGCCGCGGCATTGAACCCTCGGTGCGGCGCGCAATCGCCGTTTCCGACCCCGTCAGGCCGCTTTCCGCGCGGCAATCCTTAAAACTCAAACTGCTCTCCCTCGCCCGCACCTCGCTCGGCGGGTCACTGGAACGGCTGCTCGTGCTGGGCGCCTACCTCGATCCCGTGGTGCAGAAGGGCCTGCGGCAGATCGGCGTGTTTACCGTGCAGGGCTACGGCGTGACCGAATGCGCGGGGCTTGCGGCGCTCGGCGGCGTCAACGCCTACTGCGACGGCGCGGCGGGCCACGTGCTGCCCCACGGCGTGCTCGACGTGTACGACCCCGATCCGGAGGGCAACGGCGAACTGCGCTACAAGGGCGACAACCTCATGCTCGGGTACGATCAGAACGACCCGCGCACCGCCGCCGTTCTGCGCGACGGCTGGTACTACACCGGCGACGTCGGGCGCGTCGACGAAAACGGTTTTGTGCACATCATCGGCCGCCTGCAGAACCGCATTGAAAAAGCGGACGGCAAGTGGGTCTGCCCCGAAGAACTGGAAACGCTGCTCTGCCAGAGCCCCTTTATCAAAGAGGCGGTGACGGTCGGCGTGCTCAACGAGAACGGCACCGACAGCGAGATCGCCGCCATGCTCTACCCTGACAAAGAGGAAGCCGCCGCCGTGCTCGGCCACGCGCCGGACGGCACGGAACTGGAAACGTTGATCGGCGAATGGGTCGGCAAACTCAACGAGGGATTGCCCGCTCACAAACAGATCACGCTCTACGCCCTGCGGGAGGAACCCTTCCCCCGCAGCACCGCCGGCCGCATTCGCCGCGCCGGCTACGCCGAGGAGATCGCCCGCGCCGTAGCCAACGAAAACTGACCCCGTTCCCGCACATTTTCAAGACCCGCAGGGTCAACAAGGAGCCGCTATGCTGCAAAAACCTCTGCTTTTCGGAAACGTCACCATCGCCAACCGCGTGGTGTTTCAGCCCATGGAGGGCTGCGACTGCCGCGAGGACGGCGCGCCGGGTGAACTGACCGCGGCAAAATATATGCGCGCGGCCGCTTCGGGCGCGGGCACGATCTGGTTCGAGGCCAATGCCGTCTGCCCCGAGGGGCGCACCAACCCGCGGCAGATGATGCTGACCGAGGAGAACGCCGGCGCGTTTGCCGCGCTGCTGGCGGATATGCGCAGGACCGCACGGGAGACCTGCGGCATAAGACCCTTTTTCGTACTGCAGCTGACGCATTCGGGCCGGCAGAGCATGCGCCCGATGATCGCTTACCGCAACCCCGTTTACGAGGCGACGCGCCCCGTGACCGGCGATAACGTCGTCACCGACGAATACCTCGCGACCCTGCCGGAACGGTACGCAAAGTCGGCCGTGCTCGCCGCGCGCGTCGGTTTTGACGCCGTGGACGTCAAATGCTGTCACGGCTATCTTTTTGCCGAACTGCTGTCCGCGTTCGACCGACCGGGGGCTTACGGCGGTCCTTTTGAAAACCGCGCGCGGCTGTATCTCGACAGCATCCGCGCCGTGCAGAACGCCGTGCCGGACACGCCCGTCGTCACCCGTCTCGGGCTTTGCGACATGATCCCCCGCCCCTGGGGTTTCGGCACCGACGAACGGGGCGAACCCGACCTGACCGAGCCCGTGCGCCTGATCGAACGGTTGACGGCGGCAGGCGTCGGCATGCTCAACGTCACGCTCGGCAACCCCTACTACAATCCGCATATCAACCGTCCGTTCCGCGCGGGCGCCTATCAGCCGCCCGAACCGCCGGAGGCGGGGCTGGCCCGCTTCGTGCAAGTGGAAACGCGCGTAAAAGAACGGTTTCCCGCGCTCGTCGTGGTGGGCTCCGGCCTTTCCTACTACCGCGCGGACCTGATGGAGCAGGCCGAGAAACAACTGCAAAGCGGCGTGTGCGACCTGGTCGGCTTCGGGCGCGAGACGCTGGCCTACCCCGAGTTTTACCGTGATCATCTTGCCGACGCGTTCGACGCGAAAAAGGCCTGCGTCGCCTGCTCCAAATGCACGGCGCTGATGCGCCGCGGGTGCGTGTCGGGCTGCGCCGTGTTCAACGAGTATTACAAAAAACTGTACGAGGAGAACGTAACATGCAAAAAACAGCCGTTGTGACCGGCGCCTGTCAGGGCATCGGCAAAGGGATCGCGGACGCGCTGAAAGCGGCCGGCTATACCGTCGTCTACTCCGACGTGCACGATGACATGGAAGGCGAGATCTACTGCAAGTGCGATATTTCCAAAGCCGAGGACCGCGCGGCGCTGGCCGACTTCGTCGAAAAACGGTTCGGCCGCATCGACCTTTTGGTCAACAACGCGGGCGTGGCCTGCCGCGTGCGCCTGGATATTCTGGAGACGACCGAAGAGAGTTTTGACCGCGTGGTGGGCATCAACACCAAGGGCACGTTCTTTATGTGCCAGACCTTTGCCAACCGCATGATCGCCGAACAGCAAAAAGGGCTGCCCGATTACGCGCCCCGCATCATCAACATCGCTTCCAATTCCAGTTACACGTCCAGCACCAGCCGCGGCGAATACTGCATTTCCAAGGCGGGCGTCTCCATGGTCACGCTGCTGTTCGCCGATAAACTGGCCGAGTACGGCATTCCCGTTTTCGAGGTGCGGCCCGGCATCATCAAAACGCCCATGACCGAGGTCGTGACGCAGAAATACGACAAACTGATCGCCGAGGGCGTCACGCCCATCAAGCGCTGGGGCACGCCCGAAGACGTGGCCAAATGCGTGCTGGCGGCGGCCGGCGGCCTGCTCGATTTCGGCACCGGCAC
>CAMZFG010000091.1 GCA_947306035.1 uncultured Clostridia bacterium
GTGGCGGGAAGCCAGTTCTTTGTGCACGTCCTCGACGGAGATGCCCGCCTCGACCATCAGCACCATCACGTGATAGGCAAGATCCGCGATCTCGTAGACCGTTTCCTTTTTGTCCTGCGCCTTGCCGGCGATGATGACCTCGGTGCATTCCTCGCCCACCTTTTTCAAGATCTTGTCAAGCCCTTTTTCAAAGAGGTAGGTGGTGTAGGAGCCCTCGGGCAGTTCCTTTTTGCGCTGTTCGAGCAGCGCGTAAAGGCCGTCGAGCGAAAAGGCCTGCCGCTCCTCGCTCTGCCACACGGCGTCGTTGAAGCAGGAAGTCGTGCCGAGATGACAGGCGGGGCCGTCCGGCTCGACCAGTACAGAGAGGGCGTCGCGGTCGCAGTCGGCGGTGATGCTGACGACGTGCTGATAGTGGCCGCTCGTCTCGCCCTTGAGCCACAGTTTTTGCCGCGAACGGCTGTAAAAACAGCAAAGCCCCTTTTTCATGGTGATCTCCAGACTTTCCCGGTTCATATAAGCCACCGTCAGCACCTGTTTGGTCACGGCGTGCTGCACCACGGCGGGGATCAACCCCTTTTCGTCGAATTTGAGTTCGTCAATGCTGACCATACTGTCCTCCTTACAGGCGGGCGGGAATGCCGTGCCGCGCCATTTGTTGTTTGAGCGTTTTGATATCGACCTCGCCGAAGTGGAAAATGGAGGCCGCTAAACCGGCGTCAACCCGGGGCAAGGTGTCGAAAAGCGTGATAAAATCCTCGATCTTGCCCGCACCTCCGGAGGCGATGACGGGCACGTCGACCGCGTCGCACACCGCCGACAAAAGGGGCAGATCAAAGCCGCCTTTGACGCCGTCGGTATCCATGGAGTTGACCACCAGTTCGCCCGCGCCGTCGGCCACGCCCTTTTTGATCCATTCGATGGCGTCAAGCCCGGTGTTCTCGCGCCCGCCCTTGGCGAACACGCAAAAACGCCCGCCCACGCGCTTGACGTCGACCGACAGCACCACGCATTGGTCGCCGTACCGTTTGGCCGCCGCCCCGATGAGCGCGGGGTCGCGGATGGCGCCGGAGTTGACGCTGACCTTGTCGGCGCCGCACTTCAGTACCCGGTCAAAGTCATCGAGCGTGTTGATGCCGCCCCCGACCGTCAGCGGAATGAACACCCGTTCGGCGGTCTTTTTCAATATGTCGGTAAAAAGCCCGCGCCCCTCGGCGGAGGCGGTGATGTCGTAAAAGACCAGTTCGTCCGCGCCGCACCGGCTGTAATAATCGGCCAGTTCCACGGGCGAGGAAACGTCGCGCAGCCCCTCGAAATTGACGCCTTTGACCACGCGGCCGTCGCGCACGTCCAGGCAGGGAATGATGCGTTTGGTGATCATCGTATCGCCTCCCGTGCCGCTTTTAAGTCGATGGCGCCCTCGTACCACGCGCGGCCGATGATGGCGCCGTACAGTCCCATGTCGGAAAGCGCTTTGATCTGTTCCAGCGACGAAACGCCGCCCGAGGCCACCACGTCAAGCCCGATCTCCTTTTGCAGACGGCGGTAGAGCGGCAGGTTGGCGCCCCGCATGGCCCCGTCTTTGCCGATGTCGGTGCAGATGACGGTGGCCACGCCGACGTCCCGCAGGTGCTTGAGAAAGTCGAACGCGTCGAGGTCGGCGGTCTTTTGCCACCCCCGCACGGCCACCTTGCCGTCGCGGATATCCACGCCCACGGCGATCTTTTTGCCGAATTTTTCGACGGCGGCGGCGAGAAACGCGGGGTCTTCGACGGCGGCGGTGCCGAGAATGACGCGGTCAAGCCCTGCCGCGAGGTAGCGCTCTGCCGTTTGCATATCGCGCACGCCGCCCCCGATCTCGCAAAAGAGACCGCTTTCTTTTTTCAGGCGGCAAACCACGTCAAAGTTCGGCGTGCCGCCGTCGCGCGCGCCTTCCAGATCGACGACGTGCATGGCAGAAACACCGGCCGCGGCAAACTTTTTCGCCACCGTCAGGGGGTCTTTTTCGTAAACGGTCATTTTTTTGTAGTCGCCGTGCAACAGGCGCACGGCCTGACCGGCATAGAGATCGATGGCGGGGAACAGGATCATACGGACACCTCACAAAAAGCGCGCAGAATAGAGAGCCCCACGGGGCCGCTCTTTTCGGGGTGGAACTGACAGCCGAACACGTTGTCCTGCTGCACGGCGGCGACAAGGGGCGCGCCGTACTCGGCGGTGGCGACGGTCGCCTCGGTCAGATCGGCGGCGTAGGAATGCACGAAATAGACGTGGTCGCCCTCTTTGATATAGCGAAAGAGAGGAGAAGGTTTGGTAAAACGCAGCGCGTTCCAGCCGATATGGGGGATCTTGAGCGCGGCGGGGATCTTTTCGCGAATGGGGCGCACCGCTCCCCGTATGAGCGACAGGCCCCCGAACGTGCCGTACTCGTAACTGACGTCGAAGAGCAGCTGCATGCCGAGGCAAATGCCGAGCAGGGGTTTGCCGGCTTTCGCGGCCCCGACGACGGCGCGGTCGAGCCCCGCGGCCGAAAGTTTCCTCGCGGCGTCGCCGAAGGCGCCCACGCCGGGCAGCACCACCCGTTCCGCACCCCTTATGACGGCGGGGTCGGCGGTGACGACCGTTTCGACGCCGAGCGCGGCAAAGGAAGAACGCAGCGAAAACAGGTTGCCGACGCCGTAGTCGACAAGGGCGATCATGCCAGCACTCCTTTGGTCGAGGGAATGACGTCGGCTGCCGTCGGATCTATGGCCACGGCGGCGCGCAGCGCGCGGGCGGCGGCTTTGAAAGCCCCCTCGATGATGTGGTGCGCGTTGCTGCCGGCCAACTGCCGCAGGTGCAGCGCCAGGCCCGCCTGTCTTGTAAAGCCCTGCCAGAACTCCTCGACGAGTTCGGTGTCAAAGTCGCCCACTTTGGCGGCGGGAATGAAAAGCGCGTAGCCGAGGTAACTGCGCCCCGACAGATCGACGGCGGCCGAGAGGAGCGCCTCGTCCATCGGCAGCGTCACGTCGCCGTAGCGCGTCACGCCCCGCTTGTCGCCGAGTGCTTTCGCAAACGCCTCGCCGAGCGCGATGCCTACATCCTCGGTGGTGTGGTGGCCGTCGACGTTGAGGTCGCCGCGGCAGGTCACGGCAAGGTCGAAGCGGCCGTGCGCGGCAAACAGCGTCAGCATGTGGTCAAGAAAGCCCACGCCCGTGTCGATCTCGCTTTTACCCGTGCCGTCCAGGCACAGGGTCAAGGTGACGTCCGTCTCTTTGGTCGTGCGTTTGATGTCGGCTTTTCTCATACCGTTATACCTCCAAAATCTCTTTGACGGCGCAGATCAGCGCCTGCATCTGTTCTTTCGTGCCCACCGTGATGCGGTTGTAGTCCTTGATGCGTTCCAGCTTGAAATGGCGCACCAGCACGCCTTTTTCTTTCAGTTTCAGGTACAGTTCCTCGCCCCCGATCGCCGCATGACGGGCAAACAGGAAGTTGGCCGCCGAGTTCGTCACGGTAAAGCCGAGTTTTCGCAGTTCCGCCGCGGCAAAGGCGCGGTTTTCGACGATGGTTTGGCAGTTGGCTCTCGTGTAGGCCTCGTCCGCGAGCGCGCCGAGCCCCGCCGCCATCGTCATGCGGTTGACGTTGTAGGGGTTGGTGGAACAGCGCATGGTCTGCAGATCGGCGATCAGCGCCTTTTGCCCCACGGCGTACCCCAGGCGCGCGCCCGCCAGCGAGCGGGATTTGGAAAAGGTGCCGACCACCAGCAGGTTGTCGTATTTCCCGATCAGCGGCACGGCGCTTTGCCCGCCGAAGTCGATATAGGCCTCGTCGACGACCACCACCCGGTCGGGGTTAGCCGCCACGATGCTCTCCATGACGGAAAGCGGCAGGCAAAGTCCCGTGGGAGCGTTGGGGTTGGCGAGAAACAGCGTGCGGCGGTTCGTTTTGAAGTCGTCGGGGTCGATCGAAAGGTCATCGCGCACGGGGATCTCCTCGTACGGCACGCCGGCGAGCGCGGCGAACACCGGGTAAAAACCGTAGGTGACGTCGGGAAAGGCGGCGGGACATTTTTCGTCGCAAAAAGCGAGCGTGGCAAAATACAGCGCCTCGTCCGAGCCGTTGGTCATGACCACGTTCTCCGGCAGAACGCCGAGCGTTTTTGCCATGGCGGCGGTCAGTTCACGGCAGTCGGGGTCGGGGTAAAGTTGCAGTTTCGCGGCGGCCTCGGCCGCGTATGCCCGCGCTTTCTCCGACGGCGGGAAAGGCGACTCGTTGGTGTTGAGTTTGATATACCGTTTATCCTGCGGCTGTTCGCCCGGTACGTAGGGCGTCAGATCTTTGTATTTTGCGCTGAAAAAGCGGCTCATTGTTCCTTCTCCTTGCGCGCCAGCGCGCTGCGGGCGTGACCCGAAAGGCCCTCGGCCTCGGCAAAGCGCGCCACGTCGTCTGCCACGCGGTCAAGCGCCGCGCGGTCGTAGTAAATGTACTGTGTCTTCTTGATGAAATCGTCCACGGAAAGGGGGCTGGAAAAGCGGGCGGTGCCGCCCGTGGGCAGGGTGTGATTGGGGCCGGCCAGATAGTCGCCGAGCGCCTCGGGGCAATGGCGGCCGAGAAAGACGGAGCCGGCGTGCCGCACGCGCTCAAGGAGCGTCAGCGGGTCGTCCACGGCGAGTTCCAGGTGCTCCGGCGCCAGTTCGTTGGCAATATCCACGGCGGCCTCGACGGTGGGGGTGACGATGATCTTGCCGTTGTTCTCAACGGAAGCGCGGGCGATGGGCTCGCGGGGCAGCAGGGCCAGCTGCCGCTCGACTTCGGCCTGCACGGCTTTTGCCAGCGGGAGGGAATTCGTGACCAGCACCGCGCTGGCGTTTTTGTCGTGTTCCGCCTGCGAGAGCAGGTCGGCCGCCAGCCACACGGGGTCGCTCTTTTCGTCGGAGACGATCAGGATCTCGCTGGGGCCCGCGATCATGTCGATGGAGACGGCGCCGAACACCTGCTTTTTGGCCTCGGCCACGTAGGCGTTGCCCGGCCCCACGATCTTATCCGCTTTGGGGATCGTTTCGGTGCCGTAGGCCAGCGCCGCCACGGCCTGCGCGCCGCCGATCTTGAAGATACGATCGACGCCCGCGACGCTGGCCGCCGCCAGAATGGCGGGGGGCACTTTGCCGTCCTTGCCGGGGGGCGTCACCATGACGACGAGGGGGCAGCCCGCGATCTTGGCGGGAATGGCGTCCATCAGCACGGTCGAGGGGTAGGCCGCCGTGCCGCCCGGCACGTAGATGCCCGCCACGTCGACGGGC
>CAMZFG010000092.1 GCA_947306035.1 uncultured Clostridia bacterium
CCGGCGGGCAGGCAGATCGTCAGAAGAACGCCGTCTTTTTCAAGGCGCGTCAGGCGCACGCCGTTCTTCGCCTCAAAATCGGGGGCGGCGGTGTCGTCGCCGGAGAGGTGACGCGCAAGGCCGTCGCCGCGGTATTTGGCAAACGCCTCTTTGGCGGTAAAGCAGGCAAAGAAAGTCCGCGGCGCGGGGTCGCTCTCGCAAAGCGCCCGCTCACAGGGGCCGAAGTAGCGGGCGGCCAGTCGGGCGGCGCGGGGGTGCGGGCGCAGCACTTCGGCGTCGATGCCGAGGCGCGGCTCGCCCGTTTCTGCCGCGAGCAGGGCGCAGAAAACGAACCCCCCGGTGTGGGTCACGCTGACGGCAAGGCCCGGTTTTTCCACCACAGGTCGGCCGCTTTTTTCCTTTTTGACCGTCGCGTCGCTATGCCCCGCCGCCGTCAGCAGGCGGGCGAGCAGCCGCCCCGCCGCCTCGCTCTCCCCGGCGCGCCGGGTGCCCGGCGGCATTTCGGCGACGGTCAGATACAGCACGCTCAAAGTTTTTTCAGTTTGGCCAGGCACGCGCCGCAAATGCGCTTGCCCTCGTAGTAGACGACGTCGTCCGCGCTGTTGCAGAAAATGCAGGCGGGCTCGTACTTTTTCAGCACGATGCCGTCCCCGTCGATAAAGATCTCAAGCGTGTCTTTCTCTTTGATGCCGAGCGAGCGGCGGATCTCGATGGGCAGCACGAAACGCCCCAGTTCGTCGACTTGTCTGGTCATGCCGGTTGCTTTCATACGCGTTCTCCTTTCGGGAAAAGACTTCCTTCTTTTCCTTTTATTGCCATTTTACCACGCTTTTCGCTGTTTGTCAACCCCAAAAAAGGAAAATTTTAACTTTTTTTGAGGGCAACGGTCGAGGCCTGACGGCAGAGGTCGGGAACGGGCGAAGCCGCGCGACGAAAAGCGGGCGTTCCGTGTTTGCGCGGGGCGGCGGGCGGCGATACTGCCAAAAAAGGGGGAATGACCATGCTGCGCGGATGTCAGAAGGAAATGATCATGTTGAAAACGGCGGAGAGCCGCCTGTTCGAGCGCGCATTTTTCGTGCTGCGGCGGGGCGGCGAGGGCACGACGGAGGGCGATATGCTGGCGGAGGCGACCCGCATTCTCTCGCTGGCGCAGGGCGCGCGGCCGCGTCGGCGGTGGGGCAGGGGGTTCCTCTTTGCCGCCGGTATGCTCGCGGGCATCGCGATTTTTGCAATTTTTCGGTTCGCGTTCGGGTGGTGACACTTGACAAACCGCTGTAAAGGTTGTATAATATATAAAATCAGGTACTATGCGCGCGTATAAACGGGCGCGCGAGCGTGCAAAAAAAACGGCCGACGCCGCGAGGCGGCGGCCTGACGGTATAAAGACTGAAAAAGGAGGAACTATGCCGAAACAAAACAAACAGCAAAACAAAGTAAACGACGCCGGCAAAACGCGCGGCACGCCCGCGCGGCAAAACGGGCAGGACGTCAGACGCCCGCGTGAGGCGGCGCGGCCCGCCGACAGGCGCGTCAAAAAGCAAAGCGCGGCACGGCCCGCGGCCGTCCCGAAAAAGGGCAAGCCGCAGGGCAAGATCAGAATCATTCCGCTCGGGGGTCTCGGCGAGATCGGCAAGAACCTGACGGTGATCGAATACGAAAACGACATGATCGCCGTGGACTGCGGTCTGGCTTTTCCCGACGAGGATCTGCTCGGCGTGGATCTGGTCATTCCGGACACGACGTATATCGAAGAAAATCAGCACCGTTTGCGGGGCATTTTTCTCACCCACGGGCACGAGGATCACATCGGCGGCATTCCGTATCTGCTGCGCACCGTCGACACGGCGGTGTACGGCACGCCCCTGACCCTCGGCATTCTCAAAAACAAACTGACCGAATTCACCCTGCCGTTCGCGCCGCAGCTGCGCACCGTGCAGGCGGGGCAGACCGTGCAGGCGGGCGCGCTCTCCGTTGAGTTCATACACGTCAACCACTCCATAGCGGACGCCTGCTGCCTGTGCATCCACACGCCGCTCGGCGATCTTTTGCACACGGGCGACTTCAAACTGGACATCACCCCCATCGACGGGGCCATGATGGACGTCACGCGCCTCGGCGAACTGGGGCGGCAGGGCGTGCTGCTGCTCATGTGCGAGTCGACCAACGCGGAGCGCCCCGGCTTTACCCCTTCCGAGAAAAAGGTGGGGCAATCGCTGGAATATATCTTTACCGCCAACCCGAAAAAGCGCATCGTGGTGGCCACGTTCTCCTCGAACGTGCATCGGGTGCAGCAGATCATCGACATCAGCGCCCGCCACAAGCGCAAGGTGGCCATTACCGGCCGCAGTATGCTGAACATCGTGGGCGCGGCGGTGGAACTCGGCTATATGAAAGTGCCCGAAGGGGTGCTGATCGACATAGCGGACATCAAGCGCTATCGGCCCGACCAGTTGACGCTGGTGACCACCGGCAGCCAGGGCGAGCCCATGTCGGCGCTGTACCGCATGGCGTATTCCGATCACAATCAGGTCACGCTCGGCCGTGACGATCTTGTGGTGCTGTCGTCCAGCGCCATTCCCGGCAACGAAAAACTGGTGGGCCGCGTCATCAACGAACTGGCCCGCAACGGGGTGGAAGTGCTGCACGACGCCGCGCTCTCGGTGCACGTGTCGGGCCACGCCTGTCAGGAAGAACTCAAACTGATGCAGGCGCTCACGCGCCCCCGCTACTTCATGCCCGTACACGGTGAAAGCCGTCACCTTGCCGCCAACCGCGAACTGGCGCTGGAAATGGGCATGGCCGACCGCGACATTTTCGTGTCGCAGATCGGGCGCGTGCTGGAGATCGACGCGAAAGGCGCGCGTTTTGCCGGCACGGTGCCCGCGGGGCAGGTGCTGGTCGACGGCCTCGGCGTGGGCGACGTGGGCAGCGCGGTGCTGCGCGACCGCCGCCACCTCTCGCAGGACGGCCTGATCGTGGTGGTGGCCGGCGTGGATACCGAAAGCGCGCACGTGCTCTCGGGCCCCGACATCATCAGCCGCGGCTTTGTCTACGAGCGGGATAACGAACCGCTGATGGAAGAGGCGCGCCGGGTGGTGCAGCGGTCGATGGACGCCTGCCTGACGAGCGACCCGCGCGATCGCATGCGCCTGAAAAACACGGTGCGCGACGACCTCTCGCGCTTCCTGTTCAACCGAACGGGGCGCAAACCCATGATCCTGCCGGTCATCATGGACGTGTAAGTCAAACAGTTTTCCGCGCGGCGGGGCCGCGTTTGCATATTAACAACGAAAAAGGTGGAACCTGAACAATGGGAAAAGGCAACAGAAACAGACAAAATGCCGCCAGAGGCGTTCTGGCGGGCGCCGGCACCAAAACGGCCGGTAAGAACAACAACTACAAGACCTGGGTCGGCACGCTCATCGTCGTGGCCGTGCTGCTCATTCTGGTCACGGTCGTGGTCGTCAGCGCCCTCAACTCGAACGGCGCGTTCGAGCGGAATAAGGTCATGCTGTCGAGCGAGCATTACGAGATCACGGTGCCGAGAATGTCCTATATGGTCTACGCACAGTATCAGAACTTTGTCGACACCTATCAGAACAGCGGCTACATGGCCTACATCCGCGGCACGGGCGGCACGGGTCTTTCGACCAGCACGCCGCTCCGTCAGCAGAACTACAGCGTGACGACCGACGAGACCACGGGCGAGACGGTGACGGTGACGTGGTTCGATTATTTTGCCAAATCCGCGCTGTCCTCCTCCAAAGAACTGCTGTCTCTGTGCGAGGGCGCGCGCCACTACGGCATCACCCTCTCCGAAGAGGAGCAGGCCAACATCGACCTGACGCTGGAAACGCTGGAGTATTACGGCAAAGTCACCGGCTACGGCACCAACGGCTACCTGCGCAATCTCTACGGCAAGGGCGTGCGCCTCTCCGACGTGCGCTACATGCTCGAGTTGTCCGCGCTGGCTTCCAAATATCTGGCGCTCGGGCAGGAACAGGCCGAAAACAGCGTGACCGATGCCTTGATCGACAATCGGTTTGACGAGCATCGCGGCGAGTACGAGAACCGTCTGGACTATATCACCGTCGAGTTCACCACCAAATTCAGACCTGCTTCCGACACCGCCGAAGATCCGGCCGCCGAGAACGAGGCCGCCAACGTGACCTACACGACGGAACAGCAGAAGTATCAGGATCGCGTAGACGCCCTGGCCGCCTGTGCCGACGCCGAGGCGTTCAAGACGCTGCTGAAATCCTACTTCAAAGAGGACATTCTGGCGGAAGACGGTGAGATCAGCGACGAGGAAGCCGACGCGCTGGCCGACGAACGCGTGGCCGCGTGCGTGCACACCAACGCCACCCAGGACAACACCGGCGATTCCGATATGGCCGCCTGGCTGTTCGGCGCCGCGGCGCGGAACGTGGGCGACACCAACACCTTCGTCAACGCCTCCGCCGCTTACGACGAGGAGCACGGCGAGTACGGCGAGACCGATTCCTCTTACCGCGCGGTCATCGTGACCAGCGGCATGCACACCGACACCGCCGTGGTGCGCAGCGTGGGACACATTCTGTTCAAGGCGGACAGTTATCTCAACGTCACCTCGCCCGATCAGTTGACCGGCAAACTCAAAGATCTGGCGCAGCGCGTGGTGGACAAAGGTGAGGTCATCAGTTCCGCTTCCATGGCAAGAGCGCTGCTGGCCGAGCTCTTTGAAGAGGGCAAGATCACCGAGCGTGACGGCCGCTACTTCATCGACGAGGCCGTGTTCGAGGAATACGGCAAGACCTTTAACGAGGACAGCAACATCTTCTACAACGACGTCAACGAAGGCGACATGGTCACGGAGTTCAACGACTGGCTGTTCGACGCCGGCCGCGTCGAGGGCGAGATCAGCTATCCCGACGCTGTCAGCACGCAGTACGGCGCACATATCATGTATTACCGCGGCAACGAGCAGCCCGCCTGGCGCGCCGAGGTGCGTAAAGAGTTGAGCGAAAGCGCCTACAACGCCTGGAAAACCAAAGCCGACTCTGCCTACACGACGGTCGAATCCGAAAAGATCGACAAACTGTGGAGCAAAGTGGGCGCGTAAACCGAAATCAAAGGGGCCGCCGTCGGCGGCCCCGTTTGCCCGAGGAGAGGTCATGGTCCTGAATTCCAAACAAACCACACTCGCGTATCGCTGTCCGCATTGCGGCAGCGGCGTCATGACGGCGGTCAGTCTGTTTGCCCTGCGGGGCT
>CAMZFG010000093.1 GCA_947306035.1 uncultured Clostridia bacterium
GCCGGCTTTGCGGCGGCCTCCTATATGCGCGGCGTCGATTTTTACAACGTGCCCACCACCCTGCTTGCCGGGGTCGACGCCTCGATCGGCGGCAAAACGGCCGTCAACCTCGCGGGCGTCAAAAACGCGGTCGGCGCTTTCTTTCAGCCGCGGGGCGTGCTGATCGACCCCGACGCGCTCGACACCCTGCCGCCGCGCCTTGTCGGAGAGGGGCTGGCAGAAGTGATCAAAATGGCCGCGACATCCGACGCGGCGCTGTTTGATGATCTGGCGAACGGACTGTTTGCAAAAGAACCGGAAACGGTCATACTGCGCGCCCTGGCCGTCAAACGCGGCGTGGTGGAGCGGGACGAGCGCGAAAGCGGCCCGCGCCGCGTGCTCAACTTCGGGCACACGCTGGGGCACGGCATCGAGGCGGCGTCGCACGGCGCGCTCTATCACGGGGAATGCGTGGCGCTCGGCATGATCCCCTTTACGGCCCCCGCCGCGCGGGAAAAACTGCTGTCACTTTTGACGGCGTTCGGCTTGCCCACCCGCTTTACGGGCGACGAACAGGCGGTGCTCGACGCGGTGCGGCACGACAAAAAATCGGCCGGTGACAAGATCACCGTCATCACGGTGCCGACGATCGGCACGTATCGCGAGGAAACGCTCACTTTTTCGCAGCTTCGTGACGCGCTGCGCATTTTAGGGAGGTAACGGTATGAAAAACACCCTGGGTACGTCGGTGACCGTCACCCTGTTCGGCGAGAGCCACGGCCGCGAGATCGGTGCGGTGCTCTCCGGCATGGCGCCCGGCGTCGCCGTGGACGAGGCGACCATTGCCGCGGCGCTGGCGCGCCGCCGTCCCACCGTCGGCACCGGCACGGCGCGGCGCGAGCCGGACGCTTTTCGCGTGGTCAGCGGCGTCTTTCACGGCAAGACCACGGGCGCGCCCCTTTGCATCGTCATCGAGAACAGCGACGTGCGCGACGGCGACTACGAGGCGTGGCGCGGGCTTGCGCGGCCCGGACACGCGGACTACGCCGCCTATATGAAATATCACGGCTTCGAGGACTACCGCGGCGGCGGGCAGTTCAGCGGGCGCATGACCGCGCCCCTGGTCGCCGTCGGCGCCGTGGCGGAGGCGGCGCTTTTTGCAAAAGGCATTCTGCTCGGCACGCACGTGGCCGAAGTCGGCGGCGTTTTTGACCGCGCTTTCGGCGACTTTGCCGCCGATTTCAAAACGCTGCTGACCGCGCCGCTCGGCATGCTCGACGAAAAGGCGGCCGAAAAAGCCAAAGCCGTCATTGCGGCCGCGGCCGACGAGGGCGACAGCGTGGGCGGCGTGCTGGAGACCGCCGTCACGGGCCTGCCCGCCGGGGTGGGCGAACCCTTTTTCGACAGCGTGGAAAGCGTGCTGTCACACGGGCTTTTCTCCATTCCCGCCGTCAAGGGCGTGGCGTTCGGCGCGGGCTTCGATTTTGCCGGCATGAAGGGCAGCGAGGCCAACGACCCCTGGCGCGTCGTAAACGGCCGCCCCGTGACCCTGACCAACAAGAGCGGCGGCGTGACGGGCGGCATCACGAACGGTATGCCCCTGATGTTCCGCACCGTCGTCAAGCCGACGCCTTCCATTTATAAAACGCAGCAGACGATCGACTTTTTCAAAGGCGAGAACGCCGACCTGCGGCTGCAGGGGCGGCACGACCCCGCCGTGGTACACCGGGCGCGCCCGGTGGCGGACGCGGTGACGGCGCTGGTGCTCTGCGATCTGCTGGCGCTGCGGTACGGCACCGACTACCTGGGGAGCGCGACATGAGATACGGCCTTGTCGGCGAGCGTTTGCCGCACAGTTTTTCCGTTGAGATCCACAAAGCACTCGGCAACGACGACTACGAACTGCTGGAATTATCCCCCGAAACGGTAGCGGATTTCTTTGCAAAACGGGACTTTTGCGGCGTCAACGTGACCATTCCCTACAAAACGGCCGTACTGCCGCTGCTCGACGAAGTCACGGCGGAGGCCGCCGCCGTCGGCGCGGTCAACACCGTGGTCAACCGGAGCGGCCGCCTCGTCGGCTACAACACCGACGTGGCCGGGCTCTCGGCGCTCTTTGACCGCGCGGGCGCAGACCCCGCGGGCAAAAAAGTGCTGATCCTCGGCACCGGGGGCACCGCCCGCACAGCCCTTTTCGTGTGCCGGGCACGGGGCGCCGCCGCCGTGCTGTGCGTCAGCCGCAGGAGCGGCCCCGACGTCGTCACCTACGACGAGGCTTACCGCGACCACGCCGACGCGGAGATCGTGGTCAACGCCACGCCCGTGGGCATGTTTCCGCACGCGGACGATTGCCCCCTTGACGTGTCGCGTTTTCCGCGGCTCACCGGCGTCATCGACGCCATCTACAATCCCCTTCGCACCCGCCTTGTGCTGTCCGCGCGGGCGCTTGGCGTTCCCGCCGAGGGCGGGCTTTACATGCTGGTCGCGCAGGGCGTGGCCGCCGCCGCGCTTTTCCGGGGACGCGCGTATCCGTCAGACACCGCAAAAACCCTTTACGAGCGCCTTGCGGCCGACAAAGAAAACGTCGTGCTGACCGGCATGCCGGGCGCGGGCAAAACGACCGTAGGCCGGCGCCTCGCCGCCGTGCTCAACCGGCCCTTCATCGACACCGATGAGGCGATCGTCAAAGCGGCAGGCCGCGATATACCGACGCTGTTCAAAACCGAAGGTGAGGCGGGTTTCCGTGCGCGTGAGGCGGCGATTATCCGTCACCTTGCCCCCACTTGCGGTGCCGTTATCGCCACCGGCGGCGGCGCTGTGCTGCGGCCTGAAAACGTGACGGCGCTCAAGCAGAACGGCCGGGTGTTCTTTCTCGACCGCGCCCCCGAAAACCTGACCCCCACCGGCGACCGCCCGCTCTCTTCCGACCGCGAGGCCCTGCTGGCGCGCTACCGCGAGCGCATCGGTCTCTACCGCGCCACGGCCGACGTCGTCATAGACGGCAACGGCACGCCGGAGCAGGTCGCCGAACAGATACAAAAGGAGTTTTACAAATGAAGATCATGGTCATCAACGGCCCCAACCTGAATATGCTGGGCGTGCGCGAGCCGGAGATCTACGGCAGGGAGACCTATGCCGACCTGTGTGAAAAGATCGCGCGATACGCCGCAGAACGGGGCGCGGAAACCGAGTTTTATCAATCCAATCACGAGGGCGATCTGGTCGACTGCGTTCAATCCTGTCACGGGCGCGTCGACGGCATCGTGCTCAATCCCGCGGCCTACACGCACACCAGCGTCGCGCTGCTCGACGCCGTCAGGGCCGTCGGCGTTCCCACGGTGGAGGTACACATTTCCGACCCAGACGCCCGCGAGGACTTTCGCCGCGTCAGTTACGTGCGCGCCGCCTGCGTCGCGACCGTCAAGGGGCACGGCACGAACGGCTATCTCGAAGCCGTCGACCTTTTGCTGAAGAGAACATGAAACTGACCATCGAAAAAGGCATAGCCAAAGGGCGCGTGCAGGCGCCGCCCTCCAAAAGCATGGCGCACCGCCTGTTGCTGGCGGCGGGCCTTTCGGCGGGCGAGAGCGCGGTGACGAACGTGGCGCTCTGTGAGGACGTGTTGGCCACGCTGGACTGCCTGCGGGCGCTGGGCGCGACCTGCCGCGTGACGGGCAGCACCGTGGTCGTGCGGGGCGTTCTGCCCGAAAACTTCAAAGAAAACGCCGTTCTCCCCTGTCGGGAATGCGGCACGACTTTGCGTTTTTTGATACCCGTTTGCCTGCTTTCCGACAAAACCTTTCGTTTTACGGGCGCGAAACGGCTGTTCGAGCGGCCGCTGGACGCCTACGCCGATCTCTGCCGCCTGCGCGGGCTGACGTTTGCGCGCGGCATGCGGGAACTGGTGGTCAAAGGGCCGCTGACGGCGGGGCGTTTTACCCTGCCCGGCAACGTGACCAGCCAGTATATCAGCGGTCTTTTGTTCGCGCTGCCCCAACTGGCGGGCGACAGCGTCATTCGTCTGACCGGCGTGCCGGAGAGCCGCCCCTATATCGACATGACCCGCTCTGCCCTGTCTCTGTTCGGCGTGCGCGCCGCGTGGGAGAACGACACAACGCTCGTCGTGCCCGGCGGACAGCGCTTTGCGTCTGCCGTTCCCGTCACCGTGGAGGGCGACGCCTCGGGCGCGGCCTTCTTCGCCGCCCTGAACGCGCTCGGCGGCAACGTGGAAGTAACGGGTCTTTCGCCGGACAGTCTGCAGGGCGACCGCGTCTATGCCGAATACCTGGCCGCGCTCGCGGCGGGCACGCCCACGCTGTCCCTTGCCGACTGCCCCGACCTCGGCCCCGTTCTCTTCGCGGCGGCGGCTCTGCTTCACGGCGCGACCTTTACCGGCACCGCGCGCCTGGCGCTCAAGGAGAGCGACCGCGCCGCCGTGATGGCCGCGGAACTGGCCAAATGCGGGGCGGACGTGACGGTGCTGCCGGATCGCGTCGTCGTCAAAAAAGTGCCGCTTTCTTCACCCGTTGTGCCGCTTTCCGGCCACGGCGACCACCGCGTCGTCATGGCGCTGGCCGTGCTTCTGACCGCGCTCGGCGGGTCGCTGGAGGGCTGTGAGGCCGTCGGCAAGAGCATGCCCGATTTCTTTGCCAGACTTTCCGCTCTCGGAATAGGAGTCAAAACCGATGAAACTTGATAAAAACACCCGCATCCTGATCGTGGGCCTCGGCCTGATCGGCGGCAGTTACGCCCGCGTGCTGACGAAAAAGGGCTACGCCGTCGACGCCGTGGACAAAGACCCCGCCGCCATCGGATACGCGCTTTCAAACGGTCTGATCCGCCGCGGCTTCACCGAGCCGGGCCAAGAGGTGGGGCAAGCCGACCTCGTCGTTCTCGCGCTGTATCCGCACGTGCTGCTCGAATGGGTGCGGCAGTATCAGCATCTTCTGCGCCCCGGCGCGCTCGTCACCGACGTGACCGGCGTCAAGACCGTGGTGCTGGAGGGCCTTGACGGGCTTCTTCGCCCCGACGTGGAGTTCATCGCCGCGCACCCCATGGCGGGTCGGGAGAAAAGCGGCGTGGAGAACAGCCGCGACGACCTGTTCGGGGGCGCCAACTACATCGTGGTGCCGACCGAAAAGAACACGCCCGCGGCAAAGGCGGCCTGCCGTGCGCTGGGCGAAACGCTGGGCTTTGCCCGCGTCAGCGAATTGTCCCCCGCCGCGCACGACGACATGATCGGCTTCGTCTCGCAG
>CAMZFG010000094.1 GCA_947306035.1 uncultured Clostridia bacterium
ACAACGCGCGCGCCGTTCGGTTCTACCGAAAATGCGGTTTTGTGCCCGACGGCAGGGAACAGGTCTTGCACCTCGGCTCCCCTGTGACGGAGATCCGAATGATCCTGACGCGCTGACTGCATAAAAAGCCCCGCTGCGATCGCAGCGGGGTCTTGTTTTTTTTATGCGGTCAACGCCCCGCAGGGGTCAGGGTCACGCTGCCGGCCGGGGCGGAGAAGGTCAGAAGCCCGCCTTCTTCGGTGGCGGTGACGGTTTGCGTCTGCGAGCCGACCCGCACGGTCCAACTGCCCGCCGCCACGCCGGAGACGTAGTAGTGCAGCGTGCCCTCGCCCTCGGTCGTGAAGGACAGAGCGATCTTTTCGACGGAGAAACACTCTTTTTGTGTTGCTGATTTTTTATATTTTTTTGATGATGTACTTGACAAGTCGACCCCCGTCGTATATAATACGCTTACCACATTCCGCAGAGCTTCCTTTTTGTGTAATGTGACTTTCAGGCGCCTGCCCTGCAGGCAAAACCAACCTGAAGTCGAAAGGAGGCCGCGTGATGGAAAGACCTGATCTTGCCAACGCTGTTCGCTCGCTTCTTCGTGAAGCGAAACTTCGACACGGAACCTGGGAGAAGGTTTCGCAGATCACCGGGATCTCGCTGAAAAGCCTGTACCGGTACTGGAAACCAAAGAACGGTGCAAAACCGCTCTTGCCCTCTCTGGAGACGTACGAGATACTCTGCCGGAGTGTGGGGCGTCATTGTTATCCTGAAGAGGATGACGATGACGCCTCTTTTTTTACGCGGGCTCATGACAGATACGGCGGGATGAGGATAGTGTCATATCTGTCCACTTGCCGGCTCGACGCGGGCATGTTACAATTAATACAGTTCCGAAGCCGAAAACGGAAACGACGCAACGGAGCCATGCAACGAAAGGAGTTTTACACGATTGGACCATTTTGAAAAAATCGCCGGATACGCGAGCGAGAAGAAAAGTTTGAAGGAGTTGGCGCTGCTGTTCCGCCGCCACAGGGAACTGGCAGACATGGGCATTCGGCTGCCGCGCGGTCTTCTGATCAGCGGCGAGCCCGGTGTGGGCAAAACGATCATGGCCGAGGCGCTGATCGCCGATGCAGGTGTGCCGTGCATCAGAGTTTCGGCCGCCGAGATCGTCGACGAAGAAGCGTTTTCGCCCTATCTGGAAAGCAAGTTTGAAGAAGCCGCCGCCGGCGCTCCCGCCATCGTGTTCATGGACGAACTGGATAAACTGGTGGGCGGGGCCGACCAATACAATTCCGGCCGCTTCAATTTGGCCAGCACCCGTCAGCTCTTGCAGGTCATGAACGATCATCGCGACGACGGCATCACGGTCGTGGCCACGGTCAACGATTTGAACATGATCTGCAGTGCGCTGAAACGCAGCGGACGTTTTGATCGGATCCTGGAGATCAGGTTGCCCACGTCTGACGACCGCCGGGAGATCATTCGCTACTACATGGCGGGAAAAGCCGCAGACAATTCTGTGGACGTGGAAATGTTCACCAAGATGTCGTCCGGCATGAGCGGGGCGGATATCGAGTGCCTCTTCAATGAGGCCGGCATACACGCGGTGCTGGAAAAGCACGGCGCTATCAGCCAGCAGGACATTGACTTTGCGGTGGAGCAAAAATTGTTTCACGGTACGCCGCGCGAGACGGCCATGAGCAGTTTCAAACGGGAATTGATCGCCGCGCATGAGGCCGGACATCTGGTGGCCGGATTGCTGACAGACCCCGACAGTGTTGTCGATGCCGCCATTTTGCCGCAAGGCAACAGCGAAGGGCATGTGAGCATGACGATCGACTGCGACGAACCCGCTACGCTCGCGCGGATGCAAGACCGCATCGTTGTAGCTTTGGCCGGTAAGGCGAGCGAAGCGGTGTTTTATCCCGACAACGTCTATCTCGCGTCTTCTGACGATATCAAGATGGCGCTTGCGTTAGCAGAGCAGCTGGTGAGCACAGAAGGCGTTTTCGGGCTGCACTACTGCCTCTTTCCGTCGCAATGCAGTCCGTTTGGCGAACTTTGCGAAGACAAGCAAAAACGTATTGAGGCCAAAACCACGGAATTGGCGGAAACGTGCTACCGCAGGGCGATCGCTTTGATCAACGAGAACCGGGACCTGGTGGCATTTTTTGCCCGGATATTGGCAGAACAGTACTCGCTGACGCGTGAGGAGATCTTGCGCCTGTATCGCGAGCAGACGACCGTGACCGCATCTGCGGTCAAAACACCCGAAGAAGATATCACCATAACAATAATCGGGCCGCAAACGCTGCCCGAAAGAAAGGAGATCGCATAATATGCAAAACACGATGGAACAACTGGAGGCCCGCATTCGCGAGGGTGCTTACACGGCAGGGACCGAAGAAGAGTGGGGTGGCGCCGACGTCATTTTCACCAAGGACGCGGACCGTCCGTGCCACGCCGGAGATTTGAAAGCGGTCACTCCCTACGCCGGTCAGATCGCACGCCTGATCGGTGATTTGAAACCTCACCTGACGTGCGACTATTTCAGCAAGTTCGCCTGCTACAGACAGATGGCCGAAGCGGTCATCGCCTGCGGCGAGAACGCCGGCGAGACCGAGGTGCTGCTGGCAGCGCTGCACGCCGTGGCAGCATTTATCAAATAACCGTTCTTCCCGCGCAGGCGGGAAGCAAACGCGGTTTTTCGCACGGCAACATACGGAAAGGAGCGACAAAATGGTCAAACGGCAAGCGGTTTTTGAAGCCATACGGCAGACATGCAGAAACGTGGAATATGAAGTAACGGAATCAAAAAGCACCGATTCCATCTATCTGACAATCATTTGGGGCGTCGCCCGGATATGCCTGCGCTTTTCAGATCACAAAGGGAAAACCGATTTGAAGTGGTTCGATTACGCCAACCCTCGTGCTACCTATGAGCATATGGTGCAGTATATCAGAAACGGGATCGAGTTTGCAAGAAGAGCGCATATGTACCGCTGCTGGCATCGCATCGCTTCATAAAAACACACGTATAACAAGGAGAATAATAATGGGAAAAACCATACCGTTATCGGATATAATCGATTTCATTGCATTGGGGGAAGCGGTCTCGACCTCTGCGCTGCAGCGTCACTTTCGCATCGGATACGCGTACGCCGCGCAGATCGTGGAGTATTTGGAAAAAGAGGGCGCCGTGCATCGGAGCGAGAACGATCCTCGACCGAAGCTCGACCACGCCCGCCTGGAAGCGCTGCGCCGGCATGAGGATCACGTCTTTCATTCTCCTGCCGAAGGGCGCTCGGCAAAGCGTATGCCGGCGGGTCGCAGCACGCCGTACACGTTTTCGCTCGGCGTCAGCGACCGGGGCAGACCGGTCACGGCCGATGTGGCGAAGGTGGCGCACCTGCTGATCTCGGGAGCGGCATACGACCTTGTGGTGCGGCGCTGCCACGCGGTACACGATGCCCTGATGCAGAATGCGCCCGCCGACACCGCGTACTATTGGATCGCGCCCGGTCAAGATGCGGAACAATACCGTGCCGCGTGGCAATTGGAAACCCCCGTTTATACCGAAAAAGCTACTGTCGGAAAGTGTTTGAGCGACCTTTGCCGGCAGATGGAAACCTTTTTCGAGTACGTACGCAGTCACGGCAACGATTTTGCGCAAAACGCTCCCCGTTTTCACACGTTTGTGTTTGTTGACTGCCAAACAACCGCATTGCTTTCGGTCAAGGCAAAACGGTTGCTTTGGTTTTTGATTGTCAAAGGTCGCGCGGCGGGCATCCACGTCGTTTTGGCGACTACTTCTAAAAAGTCCGTTCTGTGCGATATGATACCGTCTCGGATCGTGTGCAGAACAGAGAACAGAACCGCCTCCTTTGCGTTGCTGGGTCGCCCGAACGCAGAGACGCTGGCGGACAACGAGTTTTTCTATCTCGCCATGATCGGCAAAACGCCGATCAAGATCGTCGGCTGACGTACCTTGCCCACCGAACTCGCCGCTTGCGAGCGAGGCCGAATGGTTTGCGCGGGCTTTTGAACGTTAAAAAAGCGGGCGTTCCCACGTGGGAACGCCCGCTTTTCGTTTGAAACGATCAATGGGCAGGGGTCAGGGTCACGCTGCCGGCCGGGGCGGAGAAGGTCAGAAGCCCGCCTTCTTCGGTGGCGGTGACGGTTTGCGTCTGCGAGCCGACCCGCACGGTCCAACTGCCCGCCGCCACGCCGGAGACGTAGTAGCGGAGCGTACCGTCACCCCCGGTCGTAAAGGACAGAGCGGAAGACGCGCGCGTCGCGCTGTTGACGAACACGGCGGCCGTCTGCCCGATCACGCTGCCCGAGACCTGTTCGTTTTCAATGGCGGCGGCCGGCAGGGAAACGCTGTTCTGGCGTCCCGTGTCGGTCACGTAGATGACGTTGAGCATATTTTCCGTTTTGCCCGCGCCGTCTGCCGAGATCTCCACGCGGCCCCAATAGCCGTCGTCCTCGCCGTCCCGGGTGGCGATCTGTTCGCCGTTGAGCCAATAGTTCTTGCCGGTGCCGCCGACTTTTTCAATGACGTCGCCGCCGATCACGCTTTGCAGCACCATCACGCCGCTCCCGTCACGGGCGGTCACGGTACTCCCTTCGACGGTCGGTTCGTTGACGGTATGCAGCAGGAACGTGGCGCGGTCGGTATCGTATTTGGCGGTGACGTGGTCGAACACGAAGAGGAACATGGGCACGCCCTCCGTGCCGGTGTCATAGACGGCCAGCATGCGGCGGGTGACTTCGTCGGCCACGCTGCTCTCATAGGCCTTTGTGATATCGCCGGCGATATAGGCGTAAACGGGTATCGTTTCCGCCTCGTCGGCATAGCCCCACGCCACGCCCACGGTGTCGCCCTTGTGATACTTGTCGTTTGGCTCGTGCAGCCATTCGTCCAGCGTTTTCGGCGCGGTGCCCGGCGAGCGCTGTACCAGGGTGGTGTAGGTGCCGTCGCCGTTTTTGCGGCCGATGGCAAGGGTGTTGTGCGCGATCGACGAGCGATGATAGTTCCAGTAGTGCTCGGAACCGTAGGTATCGTAGTAGCCGCTGTCGCCCGCCAGCGTGCCTTTATAATAGATCTGGAACGACCCGCTTTCGGCGTGGTCGTGGCCGGAGGAGGTGTAGTTGCCGATCTTCATTTTGACGGTGCAGCTGCCGTTTTGCCAGCCGTTGTGCGCCACGATCTCACCGATAAAGCCGCCGTTGT
>CAMZFG010000095.1 GCA_947306035.1 uncultured Clostridia bacterium
TCTCCGAAAGCATCATCGGCCGTGCGCAAAAGGCCGGACACATCGCGGTCAACCTTTACAATATCCGCGATTATTCCAAAGACAAGCATCACCGCGTAGACGACACGCCCTACGGCGGCGGCAAGGGTATGCTGATGATGGCGCCGCCCATTTACGACTGCTACAGTGCCGTGCTGGAAACGAGCGATCCCGCCGCGAAACGCCGGGTGGTCTATATGTCGCCGCGCGGCCGCGTGCTGGATCAGCAAAAGGTCAGAGAACTGGCCGCGTACGACCAGCTCGTCATTCTCTGCGGTCACTACGAGGGCGTGGACGCCCGCGTGATCGAGGAGATCGTCGACGAGGAGATCTCCATCGGCGACTTCGTGCTGACGGGCGGCGAAATACCCGCCTGCATCCTGACGGACGCGGTGGCGCGCCTTGCGCCCGGCGTGCTGGCCGATCCCGCTTGCTATGAAAACGAAAGTCTGACGAACGATCTGGTCGAATACCCGCAGTACACCCGCCCCGTGGAGTTTCACGGCCGCCGGGTGCCGGACGTGCTGATCTCCGGTCATCACGCCAACATCGACAAATGGCGGGCGCAAACGGCGCTGGCCGAAACGGAGCGCCTGCGCCCCGACCTGCTGAACAAAGAAAAATAACTTTTGAACGAAACCGCGGAAAGGAGGAAAACCGTATGATAGGCGAAGAGCAGAAACACGGCGTTATCGCGCACTATATCGATCGCTACGCCAAACTGCTGTATCATCTGATCGCCGTCGGCATTTTCGGCCGCATCCTGACCGCGTACGGCGCCTCCGACCGCCTGTTTGCCGGTTCGCGCCTGGCACGGCGCCGTTCCACCGGTCTGCGCGCCGGCGCCCGCCGCGGCGGCCGCCGTACCCTGGCTTACGTCATGGAGCGCAACGTGCTGCAGCGCGTGACGCGGCGGCTGGTCGATACCGTTTGCCTTTACAATATGCGCACGCTCGGCGTGTTCTTCGTGACCATGGGCGCCTTCACGCTGATGATGTATTTCCTCTCGGCGCTGGTGTGGGAAGGCCGCGACGCGGTAGCCGCGGCGTTCGTCGTGGGCACGGCGGGCGTGACGATCGGCATTCCCATGCTGTTTTCCGACCGCTCTTTCGGTTATCTGCTGCGGCGCGGCGCGTTCTTCTGGTTCGTGCTGACCATGACGCTCGGCATTTCCGACAACGCCCTGCGCGACGTGGAGCCGAAAGGCCGCTCCGGCATGCTGGTGGCGCTGCCGTTCGGCGTTCTCGCCGGCCTTGTCTTCTCGTTCCTCAATCCGGTCTACGTGCTGGTGGTGCTGGTGCTGATCCTGTTTACGGCGCTGGTGCTTTCCGTGCCGGAATCCGGCGTGCTGCTCCTCTTGTTCGTGCTGCCGCTCTCCGGCTTCATGACGCACGGGCGGGAACTGACCTTCTTCCTGTTTTTCCTGCTGTTCGTGGGTTACCTGATCAAATGGATCTGCGGCAACCGCACGTTCCGGCTTGAAGTGCAGGACTATCCCGTTTTGCTGCTGTTGGTGATCTTTCTGTTCTCCGGCATTTCGGCCGCGGGCAGTGAGGCGCGCATTTCGGCGCTCTTCTGCGTGGTCGCGCTCGTCGCCTATTTCCTGGCGGTCAACATGATGGCCACGCCCGGCTGGCTGGTCCGCGGCCGCGTGGCGCTGTCCGCTTCCGGTGCGCTGACCGCCGTCATCGGCGTCGTGCAGTTCATCGTGGCGGCCGTAAAAACGGCGCCCGGAACGGATATGGCAACGCTCGGCCGATCGGTCAAGGCGGGCTTTTCGAGCCACGTTTCGTTTGCGTGGTTCCTCGTCGTCGCGTTCGCGTTTTTGTTCCCGTCGCTGTGGGAATTTACCAAAAAACAGCGCTGGCTCGGCATTGCCGCCTGCGTGCTGATGCTCGGCGGCGCCGTGCTTTGCGGGGTGCAGAGCGCGCCTGCGGCGCTCGCGCTCATCATGCTGACGTTCGCCCTGCTGTATCACCATCGCGCGCTGCCTATCACCCTGTTCGCCGCCGGCGTCGTTTTTGCCGTGACGGCCATGCTGCCGACCGCGCTCTCGGGTCGTTTTCTCGCGCTGCTGCGTGAGCCGGATCGCCTCGCGGAGCGGCGTGCCGCGACGGCTCGCGTGCTGTCCCGCATCTTTTTCGGAAACGGCGGCGGGGTGTTCGATCAGGGGCACGGCGTGCGCCGCTTCCTGTTCGGCATGGGGCGCGGCGGCCTTACCATGATCTATCCCGCCTTTACCGATACGGGAACGGCGTTTGAACCCGCCGTGTGCAACTTCTTTATGGGCTTTGTGGCCGAGTTCGGCGTGCTCGCGCTGATCGTGCCGCTGTCGCTGTTCTTCCTGCTGCTGCAAAACTGCTTTACCGCGCTGGCCGCGGCCGGCGCGCGGGACGAGGCAAGACCCGCCGCGGCGTTTGCCGGCATCGGCCTGACCGTCGCCTCGCTCCTGTACGCCTGCTTCCACTACACCTGGGCGGATCCGGCGGCGCTGGCGCTGCTGCTGGTGGCGCTGGCCCTGATCTGCGCCTCGCTCCGTTACGAACGGGCGCGCACGGCTCCCGTCGACCCGCAGGAGACGGAAGACGGCAAAAAAGCGGAACTGGATTACCGCGTGCGCGCGGAACTCTGATGATATAGATTTGACCGGGAGGTTTTTATGAATCACGACAGATCGGATTATACCGGCATCGAAAAAGGCGAAAACGGCGCCGGCTTCGGGCAGGGGGGCGGCAACCGGCCCCAAAAGAGCAGCCGCAACCTGCGCTGGGTCTTTTTCGCGGTCGACGCGCTGCTCATTCTCGCCATTGCCGCGGCCGTGTTGTCTCTGCTTTCGCTGTTCACGCCGTTCTCGCTGTTCGGCACGGACAAAAAACAAACGCGCACCGTCACCTGGGTGGTGGAGATCGACAACGCGAGCGACGCCATGATCGAGGCGTTGACCGAGGGCAGCGCCGTGACCGATTACGCGACCGGCAAAACGCTCGGCACCGTCACGCACGTCGAGGCGCGCCCCTATACCACGTACACGGATGAACCCACGGCAGACGGGCACGTTGCCGTTGTGGAGCACGAGACCAAGACCATCGTCGTCACGTTGTCGGCGCGCGCCGATTACGCGGCGGGCGAGGGCTATACGGTGGCGGACGAACGCATTGCGGCGGGGTGTGACTATCGCATTTCGTTTGCCGGATTTGTGAGTGACGCCGCCTGCGTCACGGTGCATTGAGGAGGGCAGACCATGAACGAGAATAAAAAGAGAACGCCCGCCCGTTTCAACTTCAACCTGCTGGACGTCGTCATCATCCTGCTGGCGCTCTTCTGCATCGTGGGCGTGTGGCAGAGAAAGAACCTGCAAAACCTGTTCCGTTCCGGCAACGCCTACGACGCCTATACCGTCACCTTTACGGCAAACGGCGTGCGCGGCGACACCGCGGCGCTGCTGACCGAACAGGCAGACGTCTGGACTTTCGACGAAAAAGGAACCAAAATCGACTTCGGCTCATTAAATGGCAATGTGACGACCGAACCCGCCAAAGCGCGCGTGCTGAACGACGCGGGCGAGAGCGTGACGGTCACCTATCCCGCCGACGCACGAGATCTGCGCGACGTGGCGGGCACGCTGTCCTGCCGCATCGTCGAGAAAAACGGCCGCTACCTGCTGGACGGCAAGTACCAGTTGGCCGTCAACCAGACGGTCACGGTGCATACCGAAACGGCCGATTTGGTGATTTGTATCACCGGCATATCAAAATCCGCTTGAGTTTTGTGATTTTTTTACAGAGATTAGAAACGAAAATAGTCAAAATCAGCAAAAATTGACTATTGATTTTTGATTTTTTTTCTGATATACTGTTTATAATCTCAAATTGGGTCACTTTTTTTACTTGTAAATTTGAAAGAACGGAGTGCTTTTGTTTGCTATGATCTCTCGTCAAGTGTCCATCACCAATTCCATCGGCCTGCACGCGCGGCCGGCCACTTTTTTCATTCAAAAAGCAAACGAATATAAAAGTTCCATTTGGGTAGAAAAAGAAGACCGCAGGGTCAACGCCAAAAGCCTGCTCGGCGTTCTTTCGCTCGGCATCGCGCAGGGCATGACCATTCAGCTCGTCGCCGAAGGCCCCGACGAAAAAGAGGCGCTCGACGGGCTTGAAAATCTGATCCACACCGCATTCAAAGAGTAAGACCGGGCATTCCGCCCGTCAACAGGGCGCCTGGCGGCGCCCTTATTTTTATCAAAGGAGAGGTGAGACCGTTGACCCCGCAGGAAACAAGACGGCGTTTGCTTGACAAAGCCAACGGCCTGCCTCTTTGCCCGGGCGTTTATCTGATGCGCGACGGGCAGGGCAAGATCATTTACGTCGGCAAATCCCGCAAACTGAAAAATCGGGTCTCGCAGTATTTTCACAACAGCGAAAAAACGATCAAAACGGCGCACATGGTCGAAAAGATCGCCGATTTCGACTATTTTCTCTGCGATACCGAGATCGAGGCGCTGGCGCTGGAAAACACGCTCATCAAACAGCACGCGCCCAAATACAACGTCCGCCTGAAAGACGCCAAATCCTACCCCTACGTCAAGATCACGCAAGAGCCCTATCCGCGCCTTGTTTTCACGCGCCGCCGCCTCTCGGACAAGGGGCAGTATTTCGGCCCGTATTCCGGCGTTTCCGTGGCCGGAACGGTGCTGCGCAGCGTTTCGCGTCTGCTGCGCATGCCGACCTGCAAGCGGCAATTTCCGCGCGACATCGGCAAAGAGCGCCCCTGCCTGTACTATCAGCTGGGGCAATGCTGCGGCGTTTGCACGGGCCGGGTCAGCGAGCAGGAGTACGCGCCGCTGGTGCGGCGTGCGGCCGAGATCCTGCGCGGCAACACGGCGGCGGTGCGCCGCGAACTCGGGGCCGAAATGACCCGCGCCGCCGAGCAGGAGCAGTTTGAAAAGGCCGCCGTTCTGCGCGACACCGTTCGCGCGCTTGAAAAACTTTCGCAAAAGCAAAAGGTGGTGGCCGCGCCCGAAACGGCCGAGGACGTGTTCGGCTTTTACCGCGACGACTACGCCGCCGCCATGGTCGTTTTTTACGTGCGCGACGGGGCGCTCGTCGATAAGCAGGAAACGGTCTTTTCGCCCGAGGAACTGCTGGAAGAAAAAGAGGCGCTCGTCTCGTTCGTTTACGATCACTATCGCCGCCGCGACGATCTGCCGCCGC
>CAMZFG010000096.1 GCA_947306035.1 uncultured Clostridia bacterium
CGTGGCCGCGATGCGCGGCGCCGCCGACAGCGCGTCGACCGCGCGGGCAAACTCGCCCGGGTCAACGGCCTTTGCCGTGGCCAGAATGGTCTCGCTTTCGATCTCGAAAGCACGCATGACTTGCTCCATCATATCCCGTGCACCTCGTTCCACGTTTTGCGCAGGGTGTAAAGCATCTCCTCGGCGGCCGCCTCGGGGTCTTTGGCCTTGAAAACGCCGCTGGTGCAGCCCGTGGCCTCTGCGCCCGCGCGAATGACGCGCGCCACGTCGTCGGGGCCGGAAATGCCCGCGCCCTGCAGCACCATGATGTCGGGGTCGATCTTACGCACCGCCGCGATGGTGTCTTTGACGTAGCCCATATCGCTGGCCACGCCCGTGCCGATCAGTTCGGTCGGCTCGGCCACGATCAGGTTGGGCGAGAGCAGCGCCACCTGCCGGATCTCCTCGACGCTGTCGGCGCACACGATGGTGGCAAGTCCCACCTCGTCGGCGCGTTCGATCGTCGCCTTGATCTCGTCAAGCGTCAGTTTTTTCTCGGCGTGGTTGAGCATCACGCCCACGGCCCCCGCCGCCCGGACGGCTTCCGGCAGCACGGAACCGAGGCCCCGTCCCGGCCGCAGCGCGTCCATGTGCTGGGCGTAAACGTGGATGTATCGGGTGTTCTCGGCCAAAAGGCGAATGTCGGTATACTGCGGGGTCACGATGACGTCGAGGTCGTATTTGTGCGCGATCTCGTCGATCTTTTTGGCCAGTTTCAGCATGCGCTCGCCCCACATGAAACATTTGGGCCCGATCTCGAAATACGGGGCGCGTATCTTGTAATTCTTATACATGCTCTTGCTCCTTCCCTTTTGCGTTCATGGTTTCGTCCAGCGCGCGAAAACGCGCGTACCCCGCGCCGTAATCGGCGCCGGAGGGGGCAAAGGCGCGCTTCGGCTTCACCAGTTTTTCGGCGGCCTTCGTCACGTCGGCAAAAGCGCCCGCGCCGACCGCCGCGAAAATGGCCGTGCCGAGGCAGGCCGTTTCGCTCTCGCTGACCGTTTGCAGCGTTTTGCCCGTGACGTCGGCTTTCATCTGCACCCACAGGGGGCTGGACGCGCCGCCGCCCGTGACGCGGATCTCGCGGATATTCCCGTCGCCGATGTAGGCAAGATCCTCGCAAAGCAGGTAGGCGATCGCCTCCATGATGGCCCTGGCGAAATGCCCTCTCGTGTGCCCCAGCGTCACGCCCGCGAACGTCGCGCGCGCGTCGGGATCGTAGCGCGGCATGGTCGAGCCCGTGAAGTAGGGCAGCACCGTCATGCCGTCGCACCCCGGGGGCACGTCTTTGGCCAGTTCGTCGAGTTCACGGAACGAAAAGTTTTCCGCAAATCCCTCGCGGAACCACTTTAAGGCCATGCCCGCCGTGCTCGACCACAGAATGCGGCAATACTTGCCCTCGACGACGTGCACGTGGCACGGAATGATGCTGTCGGGGTCGTAGGGCGGCACGCTGTCGGTCATGGCGCAGATGGCCATGATGGTGCCCGTCATTTCGCTGACCATGGTGTCGTCGGTCACGCCGCAGCCCACCGTGCCGGCCAACTGATCGAGGCCGCCCGTCACCACGGTGATGCCCCGGTACGTGCCGACGGGCTGCATGCTGCGGCACAGGCGCGGCAGTTTTTCCGGCTCTACGCCGATATAGTCGAGCATCTCCCGCCACCAGACGCGGGCGGTGATGTCGTAGTAAATGGTGGAGGACTGAATGGTCGGCTCGGTGACGAACTGCCCCGTCAGCCGGTACAGGATCCAGTCTTCCAGCAGAAAGATCATCTTCGTTTTTTCAAAAACGTCGGGGCGGTGCCGGCGGAACCACAAGAGTTTGGCGGCCGGCCAGCCGGCGGTGATCTCCGGCTGTCCCGTGACCTCGTAGACCCGTTTGCTGCCGAACGCGGCGCGAATGTCGTCGGCCTCCGCGGTCGCGCGGTTGTCGAGCCACACCACGGCCGGGCAAAGCGGTTTTCCCGCCCCGTCCGCGAGGATCATGGTCTCGCCCTGCGTGTCGACGGAGAGCGCGTCGGGCTTGCCGCATTCCGCCGTCAACTCGTCGATGACGCGGGTGCAGGCGGTCACGTAACGCTCCGCGTCAAACTCGATAAAGCCCGTTTCGGGGTCTGTCGAGAGCGTGTAGTCCACCGCGCGGAAGCCGAGGCGTTTGCCGCTTTCGTCGAACACCGCCGCTTTTAAGGAAGTGGTGCCGACGTCGATGCCGAGAAACGTCTTCACGGTCAGAGTTCCTCCGTCCCGATGCCGAGTATGCGGCACAGGTCGGCGATGGCGGCGCGGTTGTCGCCGTAAGTCACGATGTAGTGCTGGCACGCCACGCGCTCGGCAAAGCGCGGCACGTCAGGGAGTTCGATCTCCAGCGCCGAGAGCTGCGGCGCGGGCTGATCCCAGCCGCATTCTTCCCACGCGGGCGGCGTCTTGCCGAGGCCCTTGACCATCTGCATGGTGTAGCGGCCGTTTTTGAAGACCAGACGCGACAGGGTGACGACGCCGGTCTTCACTTTGGACACGTTCAGAATGCCCTGATCCAGAAGCCCGAACGCGGCGGGCAGCACGGTATAGGCGTCTCCGTCGACCATATCGGCGGCCACGAAGTCGGGCACGCCCGCCAGCACGCTGTTCTCAAAGAACTCGTAAAATTCAAGATACCCGGCGCGCTGCCCCGTCAACTGCTGCATGATCAACTGCGTGACCGCGCCGAGACTGTCGTTTTCGGGTATGGTGGTATAGCCGTCCTCCGAGAGCAGCATGAACACGGGCGCGGGCGGAAAACCGCACAGTTTTTTCATACCGTCCACGTCCTTGATGGACAGCGAACGGTAGTGCCGCTCTTCGGCAATGGCTTTGACGGCCAGGTAATACCCCGCCGCTTTCTTCATGGCTTCGGGGTCGGCGGGTTTTTGAAAATGCCACTTTTTGATGCGCTCGTCCACGACCTTCTGCTTATCCGCCTCGGTCAGTTTTTCGTAGCGCTGCTGCATTTCCAGCATTTCAAAGGTCTCGATCTCCACGCCGACGTCGCGTTTGAGCGAAACGCCGTCGTAGAGCGTGCCGTACAGGTTCATGTCGCGGTAGCCGGCCATGCCCGCTTTGGCACGGCGCAGCACGCGCGCGGCCGAGGCGGCGCGGCAAAACGCGGCAACGACGTCGCTTTTCGTCTTTTGACCGACGATATCGTACACGTATTTGAACGTATAGCCGAGATCCTCGAAAACGGCGCGCAGCCCTGAAGTGCCCGCCTGGTCGGCGGTGGTGACGAGGCGGCCGTTTTCATACCAGCCGCAAAGCCCCCACAGCACCATGGGCAGGTGCCGGAACTGCTCGGTGACCTTGACGACCGCGTGCGTCGGGATCCAGCCCGCCACGCACACGACCAGCGCGTCGAAGTCCTCTTTTTTGAGCGCGGCGATCGCGCCGGAGACCTGCTTTTCTTCATAGTCGTCCGCCACGGGATACACGACCGCGAGGTCAAGCCCCTCGGCCGTCAGCGCCGCGACGGCGGCCCCGCACTTTTTCTCGATCACGGCAACGGGCGTGTTGACTTCGCCGAAGCCGACAAATCCGATCTTTGACATGGTGTTCTCCTCCCTCTCTTTACGTCCGGTCGTCGAACAGCGACGCGACGGCGTCGAGCGACGCGTCGACCAGCAGGTCGCCGCCCTCGTGGCCCACGTAACCGCTCGACACGTAGGCGCTGTAGTGCCCGTGCTTTTCGGCCGCTTCCGTCGGCAGATAACTGAGGCAACCGTTCGACAACTGAATGAGGAACGTCTGCTCGGCCAAACTCCGCGCGCGGATGCGGTTGCCGTAGTTCAAAAACAGTTCAAAGGGGTTGGTGACGAACGCGAGCGGCCCGAAGCGAACGACGTGCACCTCGGCGGTGACCGTCGCGTACAACTCCTGCGCGGCGTAGCGCTGCATCGTGCCCGTGTAGACGTACAGAGCGGCGGAATCGTTGTAGTCCAGTTCTTTGCGGCCCTTGAAAAACGCCTCTATCTTGTCTTTCGCCTCTTTGTACTCCGTGTCGGTCACGCGCCGCAGGGGCAGAACGAGATCTTTCTTCAGGTGGCGATGCACCGCCGACGTCTCGATCGTTCCGACCTCGCCGAGCGCCGTTTCGATCTCACAAAAGACCCGTTTGCCGATCTTCCAGGTGCCCCCCACGTCGAACATGGAGGGGTCTGCCCGCCGGGTCTTGGGTTCGGGCCGGATGATGTTGGGGTCTTTGATGGGCGTTTCCGGCTCTACCCAGCGAATGAGATCGCGGGGGCATTGGTCGCCCGCCGCCGCGCAAAGCGGCAGCAAGAACAGGTCGCTGCCGTACTTCTGACGCAGAAGGATCTTGACCTTGCCCCAGTAGTCGGAAGAAATGACGCTGCGCTGCTCCATGACCTGCGCGGGGCAGGCGATGTTGGCGACCACGCCGGTCAGCTTGCCGGCCTTGTCGTACACGAACATCAGCTCCACGCCGTTGTCGTTGCCCGCTTCCAGTTCGGTGAACGTGGCGGTGTCGGCGTCGCCCCACATTTTCGCGGTGCCGTCCGAGTAGCAAACGCGGCGGTTCATGCCCACCGCGGCGCGGCCGAAGCCCGTGGCGTAGCCGCCTTCGCTCCTGTTTTGCCAGGCGCGGACGATGGTCTTGGCAATGGCGTCTGCCAGGTAGTCGAAAGCGGCGTCGGGATCCATGCAGTCGCCGGACGTCACCTGCGGGATGTAAACGCAGTCTTTCGGCATATAAGTCTGGATGATATCAAGGCTCTTGATCTTTTCTTTTTCAAACGGCCCCTTGTGGCGGTAGGTATAGGAATTGTGGATATGGACGCTCGCCAGAATGATCTTGTCGGGATCGAGCCCGACGTCGCCGATCTTCGCGCGCACGGCCGCCGTCAGTTCGGCGCTGATGCTGACCACGTCGCACGAACAGATGACCGTCTGTTCCCCGTCCGCCTCGATGGCGAGCGCCGTGACGGTGATGGGCGTTTCGACCTCGGTCGTCGCCCGCTCGAAAAACTCGCCGTCCAGCGCGATCTTCTCTTTCGGTGTGATATCAGTCTCGGCCCAGCCGAATCGGATCGTATTTTTCATATTATCCTCCCGCAAAACGCAGATTTTGCAGTTTCATTATAACATACGCGCGCGTAAATTGCCACAGCGGCGCCGAAAAATCGGCCCCGCCG